>JANONZ010000171.1:0-1951 GCA_031421095.1 Thermomicrobiales bacterium | reverse complement strand
ACGAGTGGCGCGCATACCAGCGAGCTGCCGTACCACGGGACGCCAAGGCGTGCCGCGAGGCTTCCGGCGAGCTCACGGACCGACTCGAAGACTCCCTCGCCCTTCCACTCCGCGAGGAGCCGCAGTGATGTCGTCGCCCCGACCCACGGGAACCACGCCCGCGATACGTCGAAGCGGCGCGCGTCCGGGGCGAGGGTCAGTGGCCCACCGAAGTACCGGCCGAAGGGGGCGTCTGCGGCGCGCCAGTTGGCGTAGAGCGGCTCAAGCGCATCCCATCGATCGCGGCGGACGTACAGGTACGCCGTGCCGCGCGGGGAGAGCAGGTGCTTGTAGCCCGAGCACACGAGGTAGTCGACCCGTCCGATGAACGGCTCGAGGGCGACGAACGGCACGCCCTGGGTCGCATCCAGCAGAACTCGGGCGCCGTGCCGCTCCGCTGCATCCAGGATCCTCGCCAGGTCAGCCACCCGCCCGGTCTGCATCTGGACAAGGCTCAGCGCGACCAGCCGGGTGGACGCCGTCACGGACGACGCGATGGCATCGAACGGCACCTCGCGGATGACGGCGCCGCGCTCCTTGGCCACGAGGAGCGGAAAGAGCGTGGACGTGAACTCGTCCCCTGGCACCACGGCCTCGTCTCCGGGGCCCAGCGTCCCGGCGACGAGCCCGGCGCCCACCGATGCCGCCGGGATCGAGGCGATCTCGTCCGGCGACGCCCCGATGAGCGTGGCGAAGTCGCGCGGCGCCTGGTCGCTCGGCTCGTCCCAATCGGGGATCCAGTCGGCCGTGCCGGCCTGCCAGGTTCGGAGTGCTCGTTCCAGCGCCTCGACCGTGGCCTGCGGCGGCAGGCCGTAGGTGGCGGTGTCGAGATACGTGATCCCGTCGGCTGGCCGGAACTGGGCCCTGATCGCCGAGAGGTCGGTCATGCCCAGTCCATCTTCGTGCCGCCGAAGTTGAGGCAGTGGGTCTTGAGGTGGGTGAAGGTGTTGAGCGCCTCGATACCAAGGTCCTCGCCGAGGCCGGACATCTTGCGGCCCTCGTATGGGACGTTGACCGGCAGGTAATGCGGGCAGTTGGTCCAGATGATCCCGGCGTCGAGCCGCTCAGCGATGCGGAAGGCGCGGCCCAGATCCCTCGTCCAGACGGTCGCCGCGAGGCCGTACATGACGTCGTTCGCGATCCGGATCGCCTCGTCCTCGTCATCGAACGTGAGGATGGACAGGACCGGCCCGAAGATCTCCTCCTTCGCGATGCGCATGTCCGGAGTGACGTCGACGAAGATCGTCGGCTCGACGTAGTAGCCGCCCGCGACCGGTACCTGGGGTCGCCCGCCGCCCAGCGCCAGCCGTGCGCCGCCGCGCTGACCTTCCTCGATATAGCCGGTCACGCGCCGATACTGCTCCGCACTGACGAGTGGGCCGATCTGCGTGGCCCCGTCGGCCGGGTCGCCCACCCGGATCTTGCGGGCGCGCTCCACGAAGGCCTCGACGATCTGGTCCGCGTGGCTACGCTGGACCAGGAGGCGCGAGCCACTCGTGCAGATCTGGCCGGTGTTGTAGAACGCCGTGAACAATGATCCCGAGATGGCCTGCTCGATGTCGGCATCGGCAAATACGAGGTTCGGCGTCTTGCCACCGAGCTCCAGATGGACGCTTTTGATGTGATCTGCCGCCGAGCGCAGGATCGTCTGCCCGACCGCGGTCGAGCCGGTGAATGTCAGCTTGGGTACCCGTGGATGGGCGACGAGCGCAGCGCCGGTCGTGGGTCCATCTCCGTGGACGATATTGAAGACGCCGGCCGACATCCCTGCCTCAAGCGTCAGGGCGCCCAGCTCCGCGGTCGAGAGCGGGGTCTGCTCGGCCATCTTGAGGACGATGGAGTTGCCGACGGCGAGCGCCGGAGCCGTCTTCCAGCACGCGAGCAGGAACGGGAAGTTCCACGGGCTGATCGC
>JANONZ010000170.1:0-8952 GCA_031421095.1 Thermomicrobiales bacterium | reverse complement strand
TGCTGGTACTTGGCCGGCACCGCGAACGCGCTGAAGATCATCGCGAAGACGAACACATTGTCCATCGAGAGGCTCTTCTCGATGATGTAGCCGGCGAAGTACTCGCCGCCGGCCTGGGGCCCGTTCCACAGGAAGACCACGCCGCCGAAGCTCAGACCGAGCGTGATCCAGACCGCCGAGAAGATGGCAGCCTCGCGGATCGACACCTCGTGGGCGTGGCGATGGAAGACAAACAGGTCCAGGGCCAGCATGCCCCCGATGAGGGCAAACAGGACGAGCCAGATCGTGAGATCACCGGTCAAGAGCAGGCCTCCGAGCGTGCTGTCGCTTGAAGGTCTTCCCCGATCCGGGGGCGATCCTCGCGGACCGTCCGGATCGGCGCAGCGGGCTCAAGGAGCCGAGGTGACGCCGCGACCAGGATGTGGGGTACTCCCCTTCGTGGGCAACAGACTATCGCGTCCCGCCCATACCTGTCAAGATAGTCATGTCATTATCGTCATCTATTGAGGCGATCCACGATGCCGACGACCACCCGCCCGGCGTCCGCAGCCGGCGGAGACCAGGCGACCTGGACGTTCCTGACCAACCACGCGCACGTACTGCTGTGCCTGGCTGGTGATCCCGGACTCCGAGTTCGCGATATCGCCGAACGCGTGGGCATCACGGAACGAGCCGTCCTGCGTATCCTGCACGATCTGGTCGACGCCGGCTACCTGGCGCGCGAGCGTGACGGTCGTCGCACCCACTACCGGCTGCACCTCGATCGCCCGATGCGCCATCCCGTGGAGGCCACCCTCTCGGTGCGCGTCATGGTCGAAGCCCTCGCCAGCGCGTCGCGGTGACGGGTCAGCGCCAAGTCTCGCCGGCACGTCGCGGTGACGATCGTCAACCTCTGCCGTGGAGGAGCCTGCTGAGGTGCTCGAGGAGCTTCCACGCCACCTCGGCGTCGCCGCGCACGAAGGCGCGGAAGTCCCAAAGGGTCATGACGAGGCAGTGCAGGTCCGTCGTGGCGGTCACGGTCGCCGTCCGCATCCGGTCGGTGAGGAGGGCCACTTCGCCGAAGTAGCTGCCCGGTCCGACCTCGCCGACCTTCTTGCCGCCGACGGTCACCACGCCTTGACCCTCGGCGACGACGAAGAAGCCGACGCCATGGTCGTCGCCCTCGCGCACGACGACCGACCCGGCGGGGAAGGTTCGCGCCGCGAAGTCCTTTGTCAACCGCTCCAGGTGCTTCCGGTCAAGACCGGACAGCAGCGGCACTCCCGCCAGCAGATCTACGGTGTCGGTCATGACGACAACTCCTGTGTGTGTCTGCGCGTCCGTGGCGCGCTGGCCAGAATAGGGGCGGCGCTCACGGGTCGCGCTGTGGGCGCAACTATCACTCGGAACCGCACCTCGCGGCTAGTCCGTCCTGCAGGCCGAACGATTCCCCGGCGAACGGGAGGAAGCTGGCTGGCACGACACTTGGGGGTCAGCTGCCCGCTGCAGGCTCCGGGTCCGCGACGAGCTCCGGGTCGGCGACGAGCTGTCCGCCGCGAACGGTCGCCCCGAGGACGATGGCCGCTGTCACCAGCACGATGTTCTTGACGATGTACTGGCCCTCCAGCGTGGGCGCCCACGGGAACCGGGTGAACGTCTCTGCGGGGAACAGGACGAGCGGTGTGATCGTGCCCAGCATCTGGACGAACAGGAGGGCGAGGATCACCCGCATCCAGCGCCCGACCAACAGGCCGACCCCGATCGCGACCTCCCAGAGCGCCAGGATCGGCACGGCGACCGAGGCCGGGACGAGACCAAGGGTGAGTGCCTCGATCGTCCGGCCCGCCAGCGTCTCGGCGGGACTCAGGCCGGGCACGAGCTTGAGGGCACCGAACCACAGGAAGACGACACCGAGAGCGATCCGGAGCAGAAGCAACCCATCACGGGCCATCCAGCCCGTGATCCGTCGATCGATCCGATCGAACCAGCCCGTCGTCCGCTCAGCCACGCCGCATGCTCCTGTACGTCCTCGGGTTGTAGCACGGTGCGCCGATCGGCGCCTTGAACCTCAGGTCCCGATGCCGGTGCCAAGACCGAGCACGAGGATGACGGCCAGGCTGCCCAGCCCGACCGCGAGCGCGACGCTCAGCCCCACCGCGAAGGGCCGCCAGCTCGTCGCTCGCAACTCGCCGACCCGGATGGACATGCCGACCGCGGCCAGGGCGACGAGGATCAGCGCCCGGGCCGCGACATCGAGGGTCGACGCCTCTGCCGCATCGATGACGCCGAGCGTCCGCAGGGTGGCCAGGGCGAGGAAGCCGAGCACGAACAGGGGGACGGCTCGGCGGATCCCTCGGCCGGCCGAGACCGCCGCGTCCTTCTCGCGCGACGTCCACCACGTGGCGATGAGCAACAGGAGCGGTGCCATGAGCGCGTTGCGGATGAGCTTGACGACGGTCGCGACGTCGAGGGCCTGCGAGCCGTAGGCCGCGCTCGTGGCGACGACCTGGCTCGTGTCATTGACCGCGACGCCCGCCCACAACCCGAACGACGACTGCGGCACGGCCAGCGCGCGGCCGATGGCCGGGTACAGGAAGATCGCGATCGTCCCGAACAACGTGATGGTGGCGACCGCATACGCCACCTCCCGGGCCCGCGCCCCGATGATCGGCGCGGTGGCGACGATCGCAGTGTTGCCGCAGACCGCCGTACCGACGGCGATGAGGACCGCAAGGCGGCCCTCCATTTTGACCAGGCGCGACGCCGCCAGCACCACGAGGAACGAGACCGCCATGACGGCGACGATGACGATCGTCGATGGCGCACCGATGCGGGCGACCTCGGCGAGGCTGAGCCTGGCGCCGAGCAGGATGATCCCGAGGCGGAGCACCCGCTGCGAGGCGAACTGCAGTCCGGGGTCCAGGCCCTGCATCCGCGATCCGGCGAGCGTGGCGATGATGACGCCGAGCAGGATCGCGACGGTCACTTCGGCGATGACAGACGGCAGGTAGCCCGTCACGAGGCGGGCGACGATGGCGAGGGCGACGGCCGCCGACAGCCCGGGCGCCACCGAGCGTCCCCAGGCGGCGCTCGCCGATGCGCGGCTCAGGAGGGTACGAGCTGCGGGGCGAACCCCGGCAGAGGCGTCGGCGCCGGGGCCGGGGCCGCGGGCGGCAGGGCCACGGGCGGGACGACATCGTACGGCTCGAAGGCGGCCAGGACGACGGTCACGCGGTTCTCACATGGCAGGAATCATGCTCCAAGGGCGCGATGGTATCACCCGAGCCGGAGGAGCCTGGCGAGAGCCGGGGCCGCACTGGGCCAAGTGGACCGCGCGGCGAGTCTCGCGGCGCCGGTGGCGACTTGGCGCGGGTCCTCAGCGCGAATCAGCTGGCTGGATCCCGGCAAGTTCCTGCAGCGTCCGCCAGTTCGCGAGGCGGTCCGCCTGCGTCGCCAGGATCTCCGGCGTGGGCGTTCCCGTCCTGAAGTGGGGGGCGAATCGACCTTCCGTTCGGGCGAATGCGAGGAAGTCGACGGGCTCCCCGTCCGGGAGCTGCGACCAGTCCTTTCTTAGGGCCGGATTGCCCTGCAACGACAACCGTTCGCTGATGCGCTCGCCCCGTCGTGGATCGTAGGTGAACAGCGGGAACGCCCGCGAGTCGACCGCAAGCTTCGACTGGCGTGTCGCCGCATCGTCGCCGATGCCATGTTCCGGCATGCACGCCGTGTAGACGATGACCACAGCGGGCCCCGGGAACGCGTTGGCGTCCATGATCGTCCGGTAGAAGTGGTTGATGTGGGCCGGTGTCGTCTGGGCGACGAACACCTCGCCGTGCGCGACGAGGATCCGGCCCAGCTCCTTGCGCCGCTCCGGTCGGCCGTGCAGCACCTCGCCGAAGGCGGACAGCTTCGTGACCTGCCCACCGAACGAGGCGGTCGAGGCCTGCCCACCGGTATTCGAATACACCTGCGTATCGAGGACGAGCACCTTGATGTCGGCGCCCGACACGACCATTCGCGACAGCGCCTGGAACCCGATGTCGTACATCGCGCCGTCGCCACCGATCACCCACAGCCGGCGATCCTGATGGCCCGCCTGGTCCCAGCGCGCCCGGACACCGAGCGCGACCGCGGGTGCGTTCTCGAAGAGCGAGTTCGTCCACGGGACGAGATACGGGTTGAACGGATAGGTGCTTCCGAAGACGGTGTTGCAACCGGTCGCGGCCACGATGCCCATGGAATCAGGCCCGCAGACCTGTCTGGTCGCGGCGACCATCATCCGGATGGCGGTCGCCTCGCCGCAACCGGCGCACGAGCCGGCACCCCCCACGTAGCCGATGGCATGCTCGCCGAGCATCAGGTCCGCCAGTACCTTGTCATTGCGGTAAACGGCCGGTGTAGGGGGGAGTGAGCGGAAGAAGCGCAGGTCGCGCCCGACCCGCTCGAGGGTCGATTCGCCGCTCGGCTCCTCTTCGACCTTGTCGGTCATGAACAGGGCATCGTGCCCCAGGGCGGAACAGACGTCGACACATTCGGCGCAGCCCTTGCAGTGGACGGGATCGATGAAGATGCCGAAGCTCGCCGGAGGGACGCCGTTCTTCACGGGCACGTCCGCATACTTCTTCGTTCGCACGAAATGCGACCGGGCGGTCGTGGCGGCGAGTTCCGGCTCTGGCTCCTCCGCGGCGAACGCTGCGATGCGCGGCTCCAGCTCCGCCTCGGGGACCGCGATCCCCAGGATGGCGGTGTCCGGGCACGCGCTGACGCAGGCCATGCAGCCGACACACTGTTCCGCGATCAGCTGGGGCAAGCGGGGTGCCAGCCGGCTGAAGTCGCGCGAGGCGGCCGTCCCGGGCGGGATGATGCTCCGTGCCAGCCCTACGTCGGCCGGCCACTCCGCGTCCGCCACGCCGCGTCGATACGCCGGCACGATCGACGCGCCGAACTCCTCCACGTAGGTCTGGACGTCGAACAGCGGCGCCCCCAGGGCCGCGAGCTCGGCGTCGTGCGTTTCCTTGGTCGTGCCGACCGGCTTGCTGAGCGGCGAGCTCGCCTCGGCCGTCATCGCGCCACCTCGTCGGCCAGTGCCGCCTGTCGTTCCGGGACCACGGTCAGCCGCCGTTCGACGCCGGTCGGCAGCCCGAGGACGGCGCTGACATCGATCAGACCGTCGTACGCCTCGGCGATGAGGGCCAGATTGGCCTCGATGACGTCCTGGCCGCGCTTCCCGAAGAAGCGGCCCAGCCGAGCGCCCACAGCGGCAAGCAAGGCGGCGCGGTCGAGGCCGGCGTCGGCCGCGAACGGCGTCATCCGAAGGAAGACGCCCACGAGCGCGACGCCCTGCATGCGCAGGACGAGGTCCGGCCGCGGCGCTCGAGCGCGGGCCATGGCCGCGGTGTCGAGCGCTGTGATCCGGATCCGCCGTCGGACGATCTCCGCGCGCGCGGCCGTTGGGATCGATGCCCAGATCGCGGCCGGATCCGTGTGCGACGACTGGATGAACAACGTGCCCCCGTCCACGAGTCCGGCCAGCGGGTCGCCCATCCCGAACGCTGAAACATCGTGGAGCGGGACGAGATCCACGTGGTCGAGCTCCGCGTGGAGCCGGATCGGCGCGTCGGCGATCGTGAGGTAGTACGTCGTCGGCAGGCCCTTCTTCTCGGAGCCGTACTTCGGATACGCCTGCACATGCTTGCCGAACAGCTCGCCGATGAGCGTCGCGATGAGCTTGTTCGTCGTGACCGAGCCGAATCCGCCGATCGAATGGCCCCGCAGGGAGAACGAGCCGGGCGGCCGAAGATCGACCGGTCGCGCCACCAGGGCAAGTGGATGCCGGATCCCCACCACCGCGTAGTCACGTTCGCGCTCCCCGTGGACGGCCAGCCAGTCGAAGACAGCCACGAGGTCGCCGGCGGCGACGTCGCGCGATCCGAGTCCCGCCGACACGGACAGGATGCGCGGCACGAGGACCCCCTCGGCGGCCGCCGCATAGAGCGCCGCCTTCGTCTCGCGGGTGAGCGGGTTGTCGGCGGCAGCGGGCTCATCGGTCCGTTCCACGACACCGACCGTCCGCGCATGCCGGAGGACCTGTGACAGCGCCTGCGCCGGGAACGGGCGGAAGCTGGTCACCGCCACGCAGCCCACCGGTCGGCCCAGGCCGCGAAGGTGATCCACGACGGCGATCGCCGTGTCCGCCAGCGTCCCCATCGAGACCAGGATCTCCTGAGCGTCGTCGCAGCGATACGCGTCGATCGAGGCGTACGTCCGACCGGTCTGCTCCGTCCACGCCGCCATGGCGTCGGCCAGGGCCGGCGCGAGCAGCGCGTAGTACGCGCGCTGGCCGATGCGACCCTTCATATAGCTGTCCTGGTTCTGCACGACACCCGTCATCAGGGCGTCGGCGGGCTCGAACAACGACTCGATCGTCTCCCGGGGATCGCCCACGAACGAGCGCAGCAGCTCGTCTTCGGGTAGCCGCACGTTCTCCAGGGTATGCGTCGTCAGGAACCCGTCCTGGACGACGAAGAACGGCGTGTGTGTGGATTCGGCGACGCGCCGGGCGATCGCCGTGAGGTCGGCGGCCTCCTGGGCGTTGCGGGCAAAGAGGATGCCCCAGCCCGTGTCGGCGACGCCCATCACGTCGTCGTGGCCGGCGTGGATATTGAGCGCCTGGCTGGTGAGCGCCCGGGCCCCGATGTGGAAGACGACCGGCAGTCGCTTGCCGCTCAGGACGTACAGGACCTCCTTCATGAGGATGAGGCCCTGCCCGGCGGTGAAGTTCGACACCCGTCCGCCCGCAAGAGCCACGCCCTCGGCGGCCGACGCCGAGCTGTGCTCCGATTCCGGCTCGAGGAAGCCGAGGGGCGTCCCCCACAGGTTGGTCCGGCCGCCGGCGACCGCCGACTGGAAGACGGCCGCCATCGTCGTCGACGGCGTGATCGGGTAGGCGCAGGCGATCTCGGAGATCCTGGTCTCGACGTGGGCGATCGCCTCCGAGCCGTCCATGATCGCCGGGATGCCGGGGTACGGCACGTTCTGCACGGGAGTATCCATGCCCTCAGCGTGGCGCCGGCGGACCGGGCCGAGAGGTGGCGTCCGGCCTCATCTGGTGGGCCATTCGGCCCGGGACGTCGCGGTGCGCGGCGCCGCGGCCTACTCGATCGAGGTCCTGTCCCGGAACGGCAGAAGCAGGTGCTCGGTGTTGCAGACGACCCCCTCGATTCGTCCGCCACTCAGGCCGCGGTACGCCGGGCAGCTCCAGCAGTCCGCGATGTCGACCATGCCACGGCCGGGGCACATGACCATGCCCGCCTCGACGATCAGGACGCGTTCGTGTGTCGTTCGCGATGGCCGATGCGTGTTGTAGCGGTCCATGGCGTCGTGCCTCCTTACCGGATGGTGGCGGCGGCGAGAACGCGGCGCAGGGGCCGGAAGTCACCATCCGGCACGCCAGGCGGCCCGTCACCCGCGAACGGGCTGTGACGACCTCCGTGGACGGGCCGCACGGCACTGGCAGCCACTCGTCCGTTGGCCGAGGGTTATCGCGATGACACCAGTAGGAGGGTCAGCACCATGGCCCCAACGAACACCGATGGCAGGCTGCCGCTCCTCGACCGGGACTCAGGGCCATGGACGGCCGCGGCGCAGAGCTGAACGCCAGCCGCGGCGTGGACGGGCGCGGGACGAGCACGGCACCGCTCGACCCGGACGCAGTTTCGCACCGGGTCGCCCATTGGGGGTTCCTCGCGAGTCCGGATCTTCCGGATCGGCCCGGGCCGGCGTACTTGCTCGTCGCACTGCGCCCGACACCCACCCTTCGCCACTACGACCCTGAGACCGTGGAGTATTGGGTGACGGAGGGCGGGCGCGGTGCACGGCGCACGCTGGCCCACGGCGCACGGATGCCGCTCACCGTGGACTTCTCGTGGGGGATGATCCGGCTGGTCGATCGATTGCACGTGTCGAATGAATACCTGACGTTCGGCGGGCGGCTCGACGCTGCGACGGTCGATGACGCCATCGTGGCGGCCTTCACCTCCCCCGCCCCGCTCCTGCGGCGCGGGGGGCATTCCCAGGGGTGGGACGCGGGAGCAGACGCCATCGGGGCATTCTTCGGTCGACTCATGGTCGCGGTCGACTACAAACCTGGCTTCGAAGCCGGCCTGGGCGCCGCGAGCCCGTTGACCCGGTACGCAGCCTTCGTCCGCGACGCCGTCGCCCGTCGCGACGCCGGTCGCCGGGCGGTGCCTGACGATGAACTCGATCAGCTGCTCCGGAGCGAAGGTCGCCGCTTGCAGGCCGGGTCGCCAGCGGACTGGGCGGCCGCCGGACGCCTGCTCGAAGCGGGACGTGCCGAATGACGAGCGCTGTCCCGGGGACCCCGCGAGTCGGGCCAGATGGGACGCTGCCGACTGACGTGACGGTCGCTCCAGGGGCGGCGCCGATCCAGGCCCACCACAACGTCAAACCACCCGATGCCTTGATCATCGGGACCGGTCTGGTCGCCGGCGTATCCTGGCTGGTCACTGGCGACGAGGCATGGCATCGGCGGATCGCACAGATCGAATCGCGCATTCGAGTCTGCTACCTCGGCGACTACGTCTGACGCACCGTCATCTCGCCCTGGCCGCGAGGGGCCGACTCGAGAACGGACCATCCGCTCCACCCTCCGTCGGCATTCCCGCGTAGTCTTCCCGGATGAGGATCGTCACACCGGGGGAGGCCGCTGCCACCGTCCGATCCGGAGATCAGGTCTACCTGCATTGCGCCGCAGCCACGCCGTCCATCCTGCTCGACGCCCTCGTGGCGCGCGCCCCGGAGCTGCGTGACGTTGGGGTGGTCCACCTCCATACGGAAGGGCCGGGACCGCATCTCGCCCCGGAGATGGCCGCGCATTTCCGCCATCGGGCACTGTTCATCGGGCCCAACGCGCGGGCCGCGGTCAACGAAGGTCGTGCGGACTACGTGCCGGTC
>JANONZ010000169.1:0-2363 GCA_031421095.1 Thermomicrobiales bacterium | reverse complement strand
CGCGGCGCTCTGCCGACCGCCGCCCGTGTCCAGCTCTTCCAGCGGCTTCGCGATCAGGACCCGGCCGTAACGCCCGCTCTGGGTTGGCTCGAGGAGGTCCTCGCGGCGCAGGGCACGACCGCGGAGGAGACCGTGCGCCTGGAGCACCAGCGGCAGGCGGCGATGAACGTGACGGTCCGAAACGTGATCACGAGCATGCGCCTCATCTCCTGGTTCGACTGGGCCGGATTCGTCGAGAGCGTCAGCCTGGTCGACCGGGTCCTCCGATCCGATGGTCCGTTCGGCGAGATGGACTTCGCGACGCGCGATCGCTACCGGCACGCCGTCGAAGAGCTCGCCCGGGGTTCCGGTCGGACCGAGGTCGAGGTAGCGCAGAGCGCCGTGGAGATGGCCCGGGGCGCCACGGATACGGCCCCGACGGACGCGCAACGCGATCCCGGCTATTTCCTGGTCGCTGACGGTCGGCCGGCGTTCGAACGTGCCCTGGGCGTTCGGCTGCCTCTGGCGATCCGCCTCCGCCGGGCCTATCTCGCGGGCGCGACGCCCCTCTATCTGGGCACCCTGGGCCTCGTCACGGCGGCCATCCTCGCCGTGCCACTGCTCATGTCGCTGGGCGATGGCAACGCGGGACTCGCTCTCGTCGTGGTCGCGCTGTTGGCGCTCGGGCCGGCGTCGGATCTGGCCATCGCCCTGGTCAACCACTCGGTCACCAACGTGCTGGGTCCAAGATCGCTGCCGCGCCTCGAGCTGGCCGACGGCGTGCCGCCCGGCATGCGCACACTCGTCGTCGTGCCCACCCTCCTGGCCAACGAAGCGGACGTCCAGGAACAGATCGGCCGGTTGGAGATCCACTACCTGGCGAACTCCGACGGCGACCTTCGGTTCGCCCTGCTCTCCGATTGGCTGGACGCCGCGACCGAGAGCCTGCCCGGCGACGACGCGCTGCTGGCGACGGCAACGGCCGGGATCGAGCGTCTCAACGCTCGCCATGGCGAGGCTCCTGGTGGAGGAGCCCGCTTTCTGCTCTTCCACCGAAGGCGCCGCTGGAACGAGGCCGAGGGGTCGTGGATGGGCTGGGAGCGCAAGCGGGGCAAGCTGCACGAACTCAATGCCCTCCTGCGCGGGTCGTCAACGACGGACATCCTGAACAACGGCCGCACGGAATCGATCCCGCCGGAGGATGTCCGCTACGTGGTCACCCTCGATGCCGACACCCGTCTGCCTCGGGACGTCGTTGCGCGCCTGGTCGGCACGATCGCCCACCCCCTCAATCGGGCGACCTTCGACGCCTCCACCGGCAGGGTCGTGCACGGCTATGGGGTTCTGCAGCCACGGATCACCTCGACCTTGCCGGTCGAGCGCGATGCATCGGTCTATGAGCGGATCTTCTCCGGCGCCGCCGGGATCGATCCCTACGCTTCAGCCGTTTCCGACGTCTACCAGGACCTCTTCCGCGAGGGCAGCTACACCGGCAAGGGGATCTACGACCTGCACGTGTTCGATCAGGCCATGACGGATCTGGTCCCGGAGAACGCGCTCCTGAGCCACGACCTGTTCGAAGGTATCTTCGCCCGTGCGGGACTGGTCACCGATGTGGAGCTGTTCGACGAGTTCCCGTCGCACTACCTGGTGGCCGCGGCCCGCCAGCACCGATGGGCGCGCGGGGATTGGCAACTGCTGCCGTGGATCCTTGGCCGCGCCCGCGACGCCACGGGCCGCCGAAGGCGGAGCTCCATTCCCGGTATCGGGCGCTGGAAGATGGTCGATAACCTGCGCCGGACCCTGTCGGCCCCATTGACGCTGGCCACCCTGGCCGCGGCCTGGACCCTGCCTTCACTCTCAGCTCCGCTATGGACCGGGTTGGTCCTCGCATCGGCGATCATCCCGGCCGCGCTGCCGGTCACAGCGGGGCTGTTGCCACGTCGACAGGGCATCTCAAAGCGGAGCCATCTGCAAGCCGTGGCGGCGGACCTTCGCCTCGCCGTCGCCCATATCGTCCTCGCCTGGATATTCCTCGCCCACCAGGCGTGGCTGATGGGCGATGCGATCACCCGAGCGTTGACCCGCCTGTATGTCACGCGGCGGAAGCTCCTCGAATGGACGACGGCCGCTCAGGCCAAGGCAGAGGTTGACCTGAGCCTGCCGGGTTTCTACCGCCAGATGGCCGGCGGCATCGGGCTCGCCGTGACCGTCCTGATCCTCGTCCTCATCCTGAAGCCATCCGCGATCGTGATCGGCGGGCCGTTCGTCGCCCTGTGGCTGCTCTCACCGCTTGTCGCCCGATGGGTCAGCCGGCCACCCCGGGGGCCAGCCGGACGACAGCTGTCGGCCGATGATATCGGGGCGTTGCGGCTGATCGGTCG
>JANONZ010000168.1:0-2993 GCA_031421095.1 Thermomicrobiales bacterium | reverse complement strand
GTAATTGACGTCCTGCTTGCGCAGGGCGCGCCGGATCTCCGCGAGTTCCTTCACCTTGAGGCCGCGGTACTCGGAAACGATCAGCGTCCGAGCGTTGGCGAGTTCCTCGCGCAGCTCGGCGATCGTCTCTCGTTTGGCCTCTGTGGGCATGTTTCCCTCCTATCCTTCGGCATGCGGCCGGCATGCGGCGGTGGGAGCCCGATCGTTTCGGGCGGCCCCTGCGACGTCCCCTGGTGTCCTTCCACGGAAGGGCGATCCAGCCCGCAGGGGCGCTGCCCACCCGAAGGTGGAGCTGCGCCGGTCTGCCTCGGTCTGCTCGCCGTCGTCCCCGGTCCGATGAGGGACCGGTCCGATCCGGCGGATCAAGCCCCGACCGTCACCGACCCTGCGGGTCGGCGGCGGTCCGCGGGCGCAGGCTGTCTGCGGCGGTCCGTCGTGTGCTCGACGCTCATCTACCTGAGGTGGCTGCTCGTCGAACGGTATCCATGAGGCGGCGCACCTCTCGGTCGCCGCACTGGCTGTTGGTCGGCAGGGCCGGCCGTTACCGCGTCAGGCGGTCGCTGCGGCAAGAACGCCGGGCACGTCGACCCGGATGCCCGGGCCCATGGTGCTGGCGATCGTCAGGCCCTTGATGTACTGGCCCTTGGACCCGGCGGGCTTCGCCCGATTGATGGCATCGACGAGGGCTGCCAGGTTGTCGACCAGCGCGGCCGCCCCAAAGCTGCTCTTGCCGACCGCGGCGTGGATGATCCCCGACTTGTCGACACGGAACTCGACGCGGCCGCCCTTGACTTCCTTGACCGCCCGCTCGAGGTCGAACGTGATCGTCCCGGCCTTGGGATTCGGCATGAGGCCACGCCGACCGAGGATCTTGCCGAGCTTGCCGACCATGGCCATGGAATCCGGCGTCGCGATGGCGACGTCGAACTCGAGCCAGCCAGCCTCGATCTTCTTGACCAGATCGTCGCCACCGACCTCGTCCGCGCCGGCCCGGAGCGCCTCCTGAGCCTTCTCCCCCTGGGCGAAGACGGCTACTCGAACGATCTTCCCGGTGCCGTGCGGCAACACGACCGTGCCACGGACCATCTGGTCGGCGTGGCGAGGGTCGACCCCGAGTCGCAGGTGGACTTCGATGGACGCGTCGAACGCCACGTAGGTGGTCTGCTTGGCAAGCTCGACCGCCTCCAGCGGGGAGTAGACCTGCTCGCGATCGACGAGCTTCGCCGCCTCGACGTATTTCTTGCCGTGACTGGGCATATCGTGAAGTCCTTCCTGTCGGTCGGGGCAGACCCGACCTTCCCCTTGACGCGGGGTTGGCGTTTCCGGTCTCGCTGCCGGGTGATCTCGTGTGACTAGCCGACGACCTCGATGCCCATGCTCCGGGCCGTGCCTTCGATCTGGCGCATCGCGCCATCGACGTCGTTGGCGTTGAGGTCGGCCATCTTGATCCCGGCGATCTCGCGAATCTGGTCGCGGGTCACACGGCCGGCCGTCTCGCGCTTGGTCGTTGCGGCGCCCTTGTCGATGCCGGCGGCCTTGCGCAGGAGATCCGCAGCGGGCGGCGTCTTGAGGATGAACGTGAACGAGCGATCCTCGAAGACGGTGATCTGAGCCGGGATGATCTGACCCACCTTGTCGGCGGTCTTCTCGTTATAGGACTTGGTGAATTCGATGATGTTGATCCCGTGCGGGCCCAGGGCGGTACCGACGGGCGGCGCCGGCGTCGCTTTGCCGGCCGGCAGCTGGAGGGTCAGGACGATGCGGATCTTCTTGGCCACTGGAGTCAGGGTTCCTTTCTTAGAGCTTCTCGACTTGCAGGAAGTCGAGCTCGACCGGTGTCTCACGGCCGAAGATGCTCACCAACACCTTGACCTTGTTGCGCTCGGGGTTGACCTCGTCGACCGTGCCGATGAACTCGGCGAACGGCCCATCGGTGACCCGGACGCTCTGGCCCTTGATGAACGCGACGCGGTATTTGGGCGTCTCGACGCCCATATGCCGCAGGATCTGCTTGACTTCGTTCTCATCGAGCGGGATCGGTTCGCTGCGGACGCCGGGGATGTTGGCGCCGCCCACGAAGCTCGTCACGCCCGGCGTGTTGCGGACGACGAACCAGCTATCCGGATCCAGGATCATCTCGACCAGGACGTAGCCCGGGTAGACCTTCTTCTGGACCGTGTGCCGCTGGCCCTGGCGGATCTCGATCTCGTCCTCCATCGGGACGAGGACCTGGAAGATCTTGTCGTCCATGCCCATCGACTCGATGCGATGCTCGAGGTTCGCCTTGACCTTGTTCTCGTAGCCCGAATAGGTATGGATGACGTACCAGCGCTTCTCGGGCGCCTTCGTCTCCGTCGACATCTCGGTCATCATCGTGCCCCTACCTAGCCCGCAACCACGGAGATCAGGAACCGGAAGACGCCATCCAGGAGCGTGATGTAGATGCCGACGACAAGGCTGATCGCGAAGACCAGGACCGTCAGGTTGCGGACCTGCTCGCGAGTCGGCCACGAGACCTTGCGGAGCTCGGACCAGACCTCGTCGAAATAGCGGCGGATGCGGGTCACGTCAGTCGTTCTTCTCTCAGCGCTACGGAAGTGAAGTGGCAGGGGCGATAGGACTCGAACCTACAACCGCTGGTTTTGGAGACCAGTGCTCTGCCAATTGAGCTACACCCCTGCGGGTCGGCTGCCTACTTCGCCTCGCGGTGAAGTGTATGCCGTCGGCAACGTGGACAGTATTTCTGCAGTTCGAGCCGGTTGGGGTCGTTCTTCTTGTTCTTGCGCGTGGTGTACGTCCGCTCCTTGCAGTCGGTGCAGGCAAGCTGGATCGCGGGACGGGCTTCGACTCTGGCCATCTCGCCCTACCCGACGATGCTGACGATGGCGCCGGCGCCGACGGTCCGGCCACCCTCGCGGATGGCGAAGCGCTGGCCGACTTCGATGGCGATCGGGGTGATGAGCTCGACGCTCATCTCGACGTTGTCGCCGGGC
>JANONZ010000167.1:0-2984 GCA_031421095.1 Thermomicrobiales bacterium | reverse complement strand
GGCGTGACCCCCCAGCCGAAGTGCTCGAAGGCGTCCTCGGCCGGATCCCAGGTCGCGAGGACCGCCGGCCCCAGGCGCTGAAGATGGCCGTGTCCGTCGCGGGCGACCGGGCGCACGTAGTGGGCGACGACGACACGGCGTCGTTCGCGGTCGACCCGGCGGATGACCAACACGACGCCCAGGTGCGACAGCTCGTCGTCGGCGAGGCCCACCGGGGGCTGGCGGAGCGCCTCGAACACATCGTCGAGGGCGTCGCCGTGGATGGTGCCGGCCAGCCCGTAGCCGATGGAAGCGGCGCGGACGGCGACCCGTGCGGCCAGGCCCCAGGTGTAGGCGGGCAGGTCGTCGGACAGCTCGTTCACCAACAGGACCGTGTGATCAGGGCGGACCGGCGCGGCACCTTCGACGGCACGTGCGACGCCGGGCCAGCCCAGCTCCGAGGCCTGTGGCAGCCACGCAAAGTCCTCGTCCTGCCCGGCGAGCTCGACGAGCCGCACACCGCCCGGCAGGAAGTGGAGGAGCGCGCCCAGCAGGGTGGACTTGCCCACCCCCTGCGCCTCGCCCGCCACGATGATCGGCACCCGCCCCTCGACGAGCAGCCAGAGCGTCGCCGCCAGTTCGGCGTCGAGCGTGCCGGTCCGGATGAGCTCCACGATCGAGCGTGGTTCCGGCGGGACTGGGCGCAGGTCCAAGAAACGGCCGCGCGCGGTTGAAGGGTCGACCACGGGACTCCACGACAGGCGGCAGGGTTGGACGGGGTTGAGGACCCGTCAGCCTTGAGGAAGGAGCGTACGGCGACCTTGTGGGAGCGTCAATCGCGTCGCGCCCAACGTTGCAGTTTGACACGGCTCCAGCACGGCGCGTAGACTCCCGACCGGCTCGCAGATGGCGTGCCCAGCCCAGTTCATGAGGAGGCGGCTCCCAATGATGATGAAGAAGACGCTCCTCCCCCGCCGCACGCCGCCCATCGGCGTCGATGCATCTGGGAGATCTGTGCCCATCTCGAGCTAGACCGCAGGCGGCAGGACCGCCGACCGGACGAACCAGGAGCCGTGGGCCAGATGGGCCTCCGGCTTTTTTGATGCCCTCTCTGCCATCAGGCAGGTCCAGACATCAGGAGCCGCGGGCCACCGACAGCCACCTGTCGGATAGGACCCACGGCTCTTCGCTTGTTCAGGCCACCGCCACCGCGCCCAACCTTTGGAGCATCGAGTGATCGCCACCATCCATCCCGAACTGAAGAACGGCTCGACGGCCCAGCCGATCCAGCCGAGCCAACCGCCCCTCGCCCCGCCGCCCGCCACGCCCGCCCTCCTCATCGATGACGTCACCAAACGATTCGTCGTCGGTCGCAAGAAGGCGCCCGTGGTGGCCATCTCGCACGTGTCGATGCGTCTGGAGCGCGGCGATATCCACGGGATCCTGGGCGCCAACGGCTCCGGCAAGTCGACGCTCATCCGGCTCATCTGCGGACTCCTGACCCTCGACGAGGGCCGTGTGGAGGTCTTCGGCCACGACATCGTCCGCGACGAGATGGCGGTCAAGCGCTTGATCAACCGGGTCAGCGTGGACGCCGCCTTCTTCAAGAAATTGAGCCCGATGGAGAACCTCCTGTTCGCCGCCCGGCTCTATGGACTGGACGGCAAAGCGGCCAGGCGCGACGCCCTGTCGATCCTGGCCCGCCTCGGCATCTCGGCCAAGCGCGTCGGTCGTCCGATCGAGCAGATGAGCCGAGGGATGCAGCAGAAGGTCTCGATCGCCCGAGCGCTCCTGACAAGCCCGACGCTCCTCCTGCTGGACGAGCCGACGACCGGCCTGGACCCGCGATCCAAGCTCGACGTCCAGTCGTTCATCGAAGAACTCCGTGAGAGTCACGACGCGACCATCGTCCTGACGACCCACGACCTGGCCGAAGCGGAGCGCCTGTGCGGCCGCATCACGATCCTCAACGACGGCCGAGTCGTCGCCGAGGACACGCCCGACGGGCTCCGGACCCTGACGGCAGCGCGCCAGGGTCGACCATCGACCCTGGAAGACGTGTTCATGACCTACACCGGCCGTTCCCTCGACGACGACGTCGAGGAGGACGACGCCGAGACCGACTGAGAGGAGGTGAGAGAGATGCAGATGCAGCCATGGCTGGCCCTCGCGATAGCACGCGAACGCCAGCAAGCGGAGATCGTCCGCGCTGCCGACCAGCAGCGCAGCGGTCGCCCATACCCGTCCATCCGCCGCCGGCTTGGTCGGTCGATCATCGCGATCGGCACCCGAGTCGCGGCGGAACCGTCACTCGAGCTGGTTCGGTCCCGCTAGGGGGCCGGACCAGCCCACCACCTGGAGAAGACTCCGATGACCATCGTCGCCCATGAGCTGAAGGCTTCGTACGCCTTCATCGAGCGCAACTTCTTTCTGACCCGCCGGTACTGGGGTTGGGAACTCGCGTTCCTGATCTATTCCGTCGCGGGGGCGTTGTCGATCTCGCTCATCGGTGCGGACCAGGGCAATGAGGCATTGCTGCTGTCGCTGATGATCGGGGCGATATTCTGGAACTACCTGTCGGTCGTCTTCAGCTGGATCGCCGAGACGATATCGGTGGAGCGCTGGGAAGGCACCCTCGAATACACGATGATGGCGCCCATCCAGCGATGGGCGCAGCTGTTGGGGTCCGTGCTGTACGCCATGGTCTACGGCCTGATCCATACCGCGGTCATCTTCGTCGCGCTGGTCCTGTTCTTCCCGCAACTGGACCTGTCGGGTGCGAACCCCGCCACGGCCATCAGCTTCATGCTCCTTGGCTCGTTCAGCTTCATCGGGATCGGCATGATCGCGGCGATCCTGCCCCTGCTCTACGTCGAACGCGGTGCGCAGATGACATTCGTGCTCCAGTCGGTCCTGTTGTTGGTCAGTGGCGTCTACTACTCGGTCGATGTCCTGCCGCCGTGGATGCAGGTACTGTCGCGTCTGTCGCCCGCCACGTACGTCCT
>JANONZ010000166.1:0-2202 GCA_031421095.1 Thermomicrobiales bacterium | reverse complement strand
ACTACGTCTTCGTGAAGAAATGAGCAAGATGAGAATCCAGCGGTTGGGCGGTCGGACTCGCGGTCAGAGCCTCGTGGAATTCGCCCTCGTCATCCCGATCTTCCTCATGATGTTGTTCGCCGTGATCGACATGGGACGCCTGGTCTATATCAACAATGCCCTCGCCCAGGGGGCACGCGAGGGCGCGCGGTGGGGATCCGTCCAGGACCGTTCGCTGTCCGCGGCGGGACGAACGGCCGTGGAGAGCCAAGCCGCAAACTCGCTCGCCGCCGTCCCAAATCCGGTCGTGCGCGTCACCTGCATCGACGGTGTGACCGCCGCGGAGGACGCTACGATCTGTGGAAAGGGTGACGTCCTCGTCGTCAAGATCAGCAGCCAGGTCACCATGTTCACGCCGATCCTGGCCCAGATCGTCGGATCTCGGGATTACACCGCGACCTCGAAGGTCACGGTGAACTGATGCTCAGGTCGAACGCAACCAACCGAGAGGATAGGACCGTCATGCCAACAGAGACTCAGCCCACCCGGCACGAACAAGAACGAGGGCAGATACTCGCGCTGTTTGCCGGCGGACTCACGCTCCTCGTGCTGTTCATCGGGTTGGTCGTCGACGGCGGCAGTGCCTTCGTCAATCGCCGCGATGCCCAGAACGACGCAGACATCGCAGCGATGGCCGGTGGCAAGATCGTCAGGGACTTCTACGTGTCGAACTCGGCGTTGCGATCGCCCGACGTTTACGCGGCCATCGCCGCGCGAATGACCGCAAACGACTGCGTCACGGGTGTCGGAACCCCATGCAGCTGGTCGGCGGGATACATCGCCGCGGGCGAGGCGGACAATGGCAACGTCTCGAATACGGCCAACAGCCCCATCCCGGCTGGGACGCTGGGTGTGATCGTGCACGTGAGCCGACAGCCGAGGACGTACTTCCTCGGCATCATCGGCCAGACCAACTGGCAGGTCGCGGCCGATGCCACGGTCGTCACCTACAAGCCGACGTCTGCTGCTCCCGCTTCGCTCTTGCCGATCGGCACCATTCCTCCCAACCCCTTCGTGGCGGGCCAGAGCTACGTATTGACGGACGGCGCCCCGTACGGACCGGGAGCGTTCGGCTGGCTCTCCTGGACGGGCGGGAACGCGACCGGAATCTTGGCAGATTCGATCTGCAATCCGGACAATCCCGCCCTGACGTTCCCGGTCAACCTCCCTGGACAGCCCGGCGCCCACAACGGGAACGCGGTCCGCGCCTGCCTGGACTCCCGGATCGCGAATGGCGGGCAGGTCCTCATTCCCGTCTTTGACGCGTGCTTGCCGTGCAACGGCAACAACACCTCATTCCGCGTCATCGGCCTCGCGACCTTCATCCTCACCGGCTATGACGCGAGTGGGCCGGCGATCCGAAGCCTCACTGGTAGGTTCGTCGGAACGTACAACGGAACATCGGTGCCTGCGGGGCTTGGCGGCGTTGTCCCCCCGTCGCCCGGCGACGCGGGAGCCCCGTTGCAGCTGTATCGATAAGCGGGGGTCGCGTCAGCCGTAGACCTCGGCGCGACGATTCGCCAGGACGGGGATCTGACGCCGGACAGCGGTGACGCGGTCCAGGTCCAGCTCGGCCCGGACGATCGCGACCGCGTCGGGGGCCTGGGCGATAACCGTGCCCCACGGGTCGACGATCATCGAGCGGCCGAAGGCGGGCTGCCCGGCTGGTCCGCCGATCTGCGACGGCGCCAGGACGAACGCGCCGTTCTCGATCGCCCGGGCGCGCAGAAGGACCTCCCAGTGGTCGCGGCCGGTCCGCTCCGTGAAGTTGGCCGGGACCGTCAGGATCTGGGCGCCGGCCAGCGCAAGCGCGCGGAACAGCTCGGGGAAGCGCAGGTCGTAGCAGATCGTGAGCCCCAGGGTCGCGCCGTCGATATCGGCGGTGACGAGGCGGTCGCCGGGTGTCACTCGAGCCGACTCCGTGTCGACCGGCCCGTCGTCGACCGCGATGTCGAAGAGATGGACCTTGCGATAGAGCGCGGCGATCGTGCCGTCGGGCGCGATCAGTGCAGAGGTGTTGTACGGCCGGAGTGGATCGCCACTCGTCTCGGCGGTGCTCCCCACGAGGATCCAGGCCTTGCGCCGTCGCGCGACCTCGGCGAACGGCTCCGTGTGCGGACCGGGGATCGGTCGAGCCGAGGCGCGGAACCCGTCGTCCGGTCC
>JANONZ010000165.1:0-9138 GCA_031421095.1 Thermomicrobiales bacterium | reverse complement strand
GACCATCCACGGCATGGCGGCCATCGTCCACCGCCCAAGCGAGCACGCCTGAGCACGTCTCTCCACCGAATCCACACCATGATGATGGTGATGATGAGATGAGAAGATAGAGAGAAGATACACACGACCCCCCGGTCGGGGACCGGCAGGGCCGATGATCCGCCGACCCGGCTCGATCGTGGCCCGGATGCAACATCACAGTGGAGTGAGTCCAACGTGAAACTCTCGGTCATGCAGGAGAATCTGGCGCGCGGCCTTTCGGTCGTCAGTCGTGCCGTTTCGAACCGGAGCACGCTGCCGGTCCTCGCCAACGTCTTGCTCAAGACGGAGGACGCGGGGCTCAAGTTGACCGCTACGAACCTCGAGATCGGCATAACCTATTGGGTGCCGGGCAAGATCGAGTCGGATGGCGCAACGACCGTCCCGGCCAGATTGCTGACGGATCTGGTCAATTCGCTGCCGTCTGGCGATCGTGTCGACCTCACCCTCCAGGCGGCCGACACGTTGCACCTGCGCTGCGGGCGATTCGAGTCGCACATCAAGGGGATCGATGCCGACGAATTCCCCGCCATCGGGGCTGCCGGCGAGCGACCCACGACCCGGATCGCCCAGAATGTCCTGCGCAAGGCCCTGGCTGAGGTCGTCTTCGCCGCTGCCAGCGACGAGGCCCGACCGATCCTGACCGGGGTTCTCGCCAAGTTCGAGGGCGATCGGTTGACGCTCGCCGCGGCCGACAACTACCGCATCGCCGTCAAGACCATCCCGATCCTGGACGCCGTCCCGGAGACGAGCGTGGTCATCCCGGCCCGCGCTCTCAACGAGCTGGCTCGGATCCTCGCCGATGTCGACGATCCGGTCGAAGTCGTGCTGGCCGCCGGCCGCAACCAGGTCCTCTTCCACCTCGACGGCGTCGACCTTGTCAGTCGGCTCATCGACGGTCAATTCCCGAACTACCAGCAGGTCGTCCCACAGAGCCATACGACCCGGGCCATCCTCGACCGCGAAGAGCTCCTCCGGGCTGTCCGGCCGGCGGCGCTGATCGCCCACGAATCGGCCAACATCGTCAAGCTTCAGGTCAGCTCGGACGGCGAGCCCGGGATCACCGTCAGCGCCAATGCCGAGGTGGGCGACCACGTCGGGCAGGTCGAAGCCACCGTCGAGGGTGACGGGACGACCATCGCCTTCAACGCTCGCTACCTCGCTGATGTCCTGACCAACGTGACCGCCGACCAGTTCGCCCTCGAGCTCAACGGCCCGCTGTCGCCGGGTGTCTTCAAGCCCGTCGGCGACGACCAGTACGTCCACGTGGTCATGCCCGTGCGGACCACGTCCTAGCCCGCCTATCCGGAGGCCGGACCCGGCAGGCCCGGGCTCGGACGACCCTGCTTGAGACGATCCGCCTGCTCGACCTCCGGGGCTACGCGTCACTTGACGCGACGTTCGGTCCGGGTCCGCAGCTTGTCTGGGGGCCCAACGCGGCCGGCAAGACGAGCCTGCTCGAGGCCATGGTCCTCCTCGCCTGGGGCCGTTCGCACCGGACAAGCTCCGACGGCGAGCTGATCCGCTGGGGGACGGATCTTGCCCGAGTCGAGGGCCGGGTCGGTGCCGATACCATCGAGGTCGCCGTCGTGCGCGCCGGCGCCGGAGGATCGGCCGGCCGCAAGCGGATCCGGGTCAACGGCCTTGCCCGCCGGGCGGCTGGCCTCGCGGGGCTGCTCCGGATCGTGGTCTTCGCGCCGGAGGAGATGCTCCTCATCATCGGCTCACCGTCGCTCCGCCGGGCGGTCATCGACCAACTCGCCGCGTCCGGCTCGCCAGCCTACGCCGACGCGCTCGCGACGTATGGACGGACGCTCCAGCAGCGCAACAGCCTGCTCCGCGCGATCCGCGAGGAGGGTGCGTCACGCGACGAGCTGCGCTTCTGGGACGGGGCCTTCCTTGATTCGGGTGCGGCGATCGTGGCCGAACGCCGGCGGCTGCTCGAGGTCCTGGCGGACCCGCTGGCCGCAGCGCACGCAGAGATCGCTCCGGACGAGGCCGCGACTACTCGGCTGAGCCTTCGCTACGCGACCAACGCCCCGCCACTCCCCGGCGAGGCGCCTCGTGACGCGCTCGCCCGGCGTCTGGCCGAGACGGCCGACAAGGAGGTCTGGAACGGCTCCACGCTGATCGGGCCGCATCGCGACGACCTCGTCTTCGAGCTCGACGGTCGTGACATCGCTGGTTTCGCGTCACGGGGCCAGCAGCGAACCGCGATCCTCGCGCTGAAGCTCGCCGAGCTCGATGTCCTGACCGCGATCGACGGGCGCCCGCCCCTGCTCCTGCTCGACGACGTCTTCTCGGAGCTTGATCCGGAGCGGCGGTCGCACCTGGTCCGCCGGATCGCGGCGCTGCCCCAGGCATTCGTGACGACGACGACGCTCGACGACCTCGACCCGGAGCTCCGCGCCATCGCCGCCGCCTGGGAGGTGCGAACAGGCCCGGACGGAGCCTGGCTCGTCGCGACGGACCGGACGAGGGAGGCCGCCGGGTGAGCGTCCGACGCCGGCCGATGGTCCGTCTTGGCGACCTCATCCCGGACGCGGCCCGGGCCCTTGGCCTGGAGGATGAGCTGCGCCTGTCGCGCGCCATCGCGACCTTCGAGGCGCTCATCGCCGAACGTGTCCCGGCGGCCGCAGGCGCCTGCCGCGTCATCCGCCTGGAGGGGTTCAGCGTGGATGTGGAGGCCGACGTCCCGATCGTTGCCCAGGAGCTGCGCCTGCGCGCCACGGAGCTGCTGGCGGCCTTCGTGGCGGCGCCCGCTGGCGTCGGCGTCCGTGAATTGCGAGTGCACGTCCGCCTCACTGGTCCGCGCGTATAATCCGCGACACCCGCCCGCCGCCCGCCCGTCCCGCGATACCCGCACTGCCGGGGCGAGCCGTCACAAGAGGCCCGGATGGCCGTCCGCCTTCAGATGAAACTCGGCGTTGTCGCCGAACACGACCGACTCCCCGACTCGCCGGACACCCTTGTCGTGGTCGAGCCGAGCGTCGGTTCTGTGGCGCGCTCCAAGGGCCACCTGTACCTCCTGGTGACCTCGCGGATCTCGACGCGCCACGCCCTCGAAGCCACCCGGCTGACGGCGGAGACGATCCGCAACGAGTACTACTACGACGAGTCGGCGGGCATCCGGGTCTGCCTCCAGAAGGCGATCGCGACGGCCAACAAACGGCTCGTTCACCAGGCAGACCGGCTCGGCCTGAAGACCGCGGACGACAACGGCCCGATCGGGATCGGCGTGGCCGTCGTGCGCGGGAGCGAGATGTATGTCGCCACGGTCGGACCGGCCGAGGCCTATCTCATCCGCCAGGCCCGCCTGTCGACGCTGCCGGATCCCCACCGAGAACGCGGCCTTCCATCCTCCGCCCTGGAGCCGGACGTCTGGCGCGGCGAGATCTCAGTCGGCGACTCGCTCGTGCTCATCTCGCCCAACCTCATCGCCAAACTCGGCTCGGATGAGCTCAAGGACGCGATGCTGACGCTTCATCCGCAATCGGCGATGGAGCATCTGCACCACCGCTTCGCGGCGTCGGATGGGTCCGGCAGCGACGGGGCCATCGCCTTCGAGGCGACGGAGGTCTCGTCCACCAGCCGCTCGCGAACGCTGGTCCCGGTCCGCCCGGCCGAGCCACTCGCCGGCGCCCCGGATCGGTCGCCGATCCCGCTGGCCGACAATGTCCAGGCCGCCGGCATCGCAGTCAGCGCAGCGGCCGGCAACGCCCGGACCGCCGCCGGCGGCGCGCTGGAGCGTGTCGTGGCCAAGGTCCAGGACCTCCTGCCGCGACGAAAGCCGGCGTACCGCAGGATCACCCCATTGGCGTCGCGTCGTGAAACACAGCGACGGGCGGCGCTGGCGCTGCTGGCCCTCATCGTCGTCGGCGGCGGCCTGGGACTCGCCGTCTACATGTTCGGTGGCACCTCGCCCAAGGAGGCCATCAGCTCCGTCAACACCGGACAGAAGGCGCTCGATGCCGCAAAGGCGGACCTGGCGAAGGTCACGGGCGCCGGCATCGACCTCGTGAGCGACGACCCCAAGCAGGCCCTGGAGCTCCTGACCGATGCCCACAAGCAGCTCGACATCGCCCAGTCCGCCAATGTCAGCCCGAGGGTCATCGCTCCGCTGCGCGCCGAGGCGGTCGCCGGGCTCGATCGCCTGTATGGCGTCGTTCCGGTCAGCGCGACGAGACTGTTCACGTTCACGCCGGCCGAGGGCGCCGACCCCATCGACCTGCGGGCGATCGTCCGCGGCCCCGACGGCGCCCCGTACGTCCTGGATCGACCCACCAAGACCGTCTATCGGATCGATCTGAAGAACCAGAAGGCGACCACGGTCGCGCGACTCGGCACGAAGGCGCCAGGTGGCACGGTGGCGACCCCCCGCTACCTGGCGGTCGGCGGCCCAGACCTGCTGATCCTCGACAGCAAGAACGTCCTGTGGCGCTGGCGACCAGCCGACGCCACGGGCAAGGGGACGCTCACGAAGATCGTCGTCGAGGGTGCCGCCTCGTGGGGCAGCGACATCGTGGGCATCGACACGTTCGTGCGGAACGGGTCGCGCGGCCTGTACAACCTGTACGTCGTCGACCCGTCCGAACAGCAGATCCGGGCCTATTCTCCGGCGGCCGATGGCAGCGGTTTCCCGGACGAGTCAACCGACTGGCTGGCCACCGCACGCGACGTCTCGGCGATGACTTCCACGTACGTCGATGGCGACCTGTTCGCGGCCGACGGCGGCTCCATGGTCCGCTTCGTGTCCGGCAAGGCCGACGACTGGACGCCCACGGTCCCGGCCGATCAGCTCCTGAGGCCAGCCCCCAGATACAGCCTGGTCACGGCCGGGTCCGACCGACGGACGGGCGAGATCTACGGCTACGACCGCGGGAACAGCCGGATCATCGCGCTCGACAAGACTGACGGGACGTACCGCGCCCAGTATCGCCTGGCGGGCGGGGCGCAGGGCTGGTCCGACCTGCGCGGGATGTACATCGTCCTGGGCGGCGAGGGTGCACCGGCGATGCTCGTCTGGCTGTCGCTCGACGGCGTGTACCAGTCCGTCCTGCAGGCAGTGCCGGACGTCGCGCCGCAGCCGAGCGCCAGCCCGGCGGCGAGCCCCAGCGGGCCGGTGAAGGCGACCCCGAAGCCCACCAAGAAGCCCTGACCGGCCGGCGCCTGTGATCCCGCTCAGGGACGCCAATCCGACGCGCCGGACACCGCTGGTCACGCTGGCCATCATCGTCGTCTGCTTCGTCGTCTTCGCCTGGGAACTCGGCCTGCTGGCCAGGGGCGGCCAGGCTGCACTGGATGCCTTCGTGACGAGTTGGGGCGTCGTGCCAGCCGATCTGACCGCCGCCTGGTCGCGCGGCGACATCCTTTCGCGTGAGACCGCCACGCTCATTGCCAGCCAGTTCCTGCACGGCAGCTGGCTGCATCTGCTCGGGAACATGCTCTATCTGTGGATCTTCGGCAACAACGTCGAGGACCGGCTGGGCCGCGTGACCTTTGTGGCGTTCTACCTGACCGGTGGGGCCCTGGCCGGCTTGAGCCAGGTTGCCATCGATCCATCGTCGGAGATCCCGACGATCGGCGCCTCGGGGGCGATCGCGGCGACCCTTGGGGCGTACCTCGTGCTCTTTCCGCGAGCACGGATCACCTCGCTTGTCTTCCTCGGGTTCTTCTACCAGCTCATCAATGTCCCCGCGGTCATCGTTCTGGGTTTCTGGTTTGTCCTGCAGGTCGTCGATGGCATCGCCTCGCTCGGCGTGACGACAGTCGGTGGTGTCGCCGTCTTCGCCCACATCGGCGGCTTCGTGGCCGGGGCACTGGCCGCCCGGCTCCTGTTCGCCCGCCCCCGACGCTTCGGACGGCCAGGACGGTCGACGGCGCCGCCCGCCGTGGGATAATCGCTGCATGGACGACGGGCTGGTCGAAATGGTCGTCGAGAGCGTCCGGGTCCACATGCTCTCCAGCCGCCACGTGGTCATCCTCAAGGAGGTGGCCCGCGATCGTTACCTGCCCATCTGGATCGGTCCGTGGGAGGCGAGCGCCATCGCGATGAGACTGCAGGGCCTGACGCCCGAGCGACCGCTCACCCACGACCTGTTCGCGACGACACTGGAAGAGCTGGGCGCTCGCATCCTCCGGGTCGTCATCAGCGAGCTGGCCGACGAGACGTTCCATGCCAGGATCCTGCTCGAACGGGATGGCCGGATCATCGAGGTCGACGCCCGACCCTCCGACGCCCTCGCCCTGGCCGTTCGCTCGGACGTCAAGATCTTCGCCGCGAGCGCGGTCCTGGAGCAGGCCGCGTTGGGCGGCGACAGGGATCTCGGGGGCGCGGAGGGCGGCCTTGGTTCGACCCTTGACGCGACCGGCGAGCAGCCCGTCGACCCGCGCCTGGACGTCTTCCGCGATTTCGTGAATTCGCTCGATGCCGACGCCGAGGGCGGCAGCCGCTCCAGCTAGCAGCCGCTCCAGCTAGCAGCCGCTCCAGCTAGACGGCTGGTGGCGTTGCCGGGCCCAGGATCGGTGCCCCGCGGCGCAACGCCCGGGCCTTGTTGACCCACATGTCCAGACGGAGCCGCCAGAAATCCCGCACTGCGCGGAGGATGACGATGGGCTTCGCCCCGGTTGCCGATCCGGCCGTACGTGGGTAGTGAGGGACGCCAACCTCGGCCACGGAACGCCCGGCCGCCTGGAGCTTGATGAGCAGCTCGGCGGAGAAGAAGGCGCCCTGCGACTCGACCGCGATCCCTTCGAGCGCCTCCCGGCGGAAGAGCTTGCAGGCACCGTCGACGTCGGTCACCCGCAGGCCGAAGAAGATGCGGTTGGCCAGCCGGTACGCGCGGGCGTACACGGTCCGCACGAGCGGATCGGCGCGCTTGATCCGGAGACCAGCCACGACGTCGGGTGCGTCCGGCGCGGCCAGGCGGGCCGTCAGCCGGCCGATGTCGACGACCCGGAACTGGCGGTCGCCGTCGGTGAAGGCGATGAGCTCGTAGCGGGCGGCCCCGAACCCCGACAGCAGGGCGGCCCCATAGCCTCGGTTGACCGGGTGATGCACGACGCGCACGACGTCCGGGTGCCGGGCCGCGAGCGCGTCGGCGAGGTCCGGCGTCCCGTCGCGGGAGCCGTCGTCGACGGCGATGATCTCGAACGTATCGGCCAGGCTCGGCAGTGTGGCGAGGGCCTCATCGACCAGCGCTTCGAGGTTGGCCTCCTCGTCATGGGCCGGGAAGAAATAGGAGAGACGCGCGACCCGGTCGGGCAACGGGAAGCCCGGGTCCACGATGGCCGTGCCGGGCGCCTCGGTCACGTCCCTGGGTCCCGCAGGCCGACGACGCGGCTGACATTGACGCCTCGCTTGCCGAGGTTCGCGTCGATCACGTCGGTGAGTTCTCCCAATGGTTTCAGCGAGGTGGGTGCGGTCGTCGACGATGGTGCTGTCGGGCCGCCGGCCGAGGACTTGCTGTGCGTACCATAGCGGCGCGGGCGGCGCAGGCCCGCTCATCGGGCACCGGTAACCCCCGTCGGACAGATGGGCCATCATCGCGTTGATGGAACGCGACATGCATCCCGCCGGCCGGCTCGACCGGACTGCCCCCTGGCTCGTCGCCGGCTTCGCGTTCGTCATCTACGTCCGCACGCTCCTGCCGTCGGTCGCGTTCGGCGACTGGGGCGAGATGCAGACGGTCCCGCACGTCCTGGGCATCGCCCACCCTACCGGCTATCCGACGTACGTGATCCTCGCCTGGCTGGCGGGGCTGGCGCCTATCGGCTCGGTGGCGTACCGGGCGAACCTGCTCTCGGCGATCTTCGTGGCCGGGGCGCTGGCCACGTTCACGCTCATCTGCCTGCGCCTTGGCGTCCGACCGGTCCTGGCCATCGCGGCAGGGCTGGTCCTGGGCGCGGTCGGGACGGTCTGGGCAACGGCGACGGTCGCTGAGGTCAACCCGCTCCACCTGCTGTTCGCCGCGCTCATCCTTCACCGGGCGCTCGTATGGGAGGCCCGGCGGTCGCCGTTCGACCTGGCGCTCGGTGGATCGCTCATAAGCCTCTCGATCGGCAACCACTTGCTCACGCTGTTCATCGCGCCGCTTGTCGCGCTCTACGTCCTGTGGGTGGGGCGGCGTGAGATCTGGGCACGGCCGTGGATCCTCGCCCTGCCCGTCACCGGCGCCCTCGTCGGTCTCCTCGTCTACCTGTACATCCCGATCGCGGCGAGCTTGTCGCCGCCGCTCGGCTACAACCACCCGGTCACGATGGACGGCTTCCTCTTCCTCGTGACGGGGGAGCAGTTCCGAGGCCAGTTCGATTTCCTGTCGGGGTCGGGTCCGGGCGAGTTCGTCCGGTACCTGCCGAACCTGTGGGCTGTTCTCCTATCGCGGGGCACGGCGGTCCTCCCCGTCCTGGGCGTCGCCGGGCTGTTTGTGCTCGTGCTCCGGCGGCCGGCGTTCGGGCTGTTG
The DNA here is from genome assembly GCA_031421095.1 of Thermomicrobiales bacterium. Classification (GTDB taxonomy): domain Bacteria; phylum Chloroflexota; class Limnocylindria; order Limnocylindrales; family CSP1-4; genus SPCO01. The sequence continues at coordinate 637 of JANONZ010000165.1, read as the reverse complement.
TGCTCCGCCGTGCTCGTCACAGGGCTCTACATCTGGGCCAACTACCTGCGGCTCGAGCACTACCTGCTCGTGCCCTGGATGCTGCTCGCGATCGGGCTGGCGGTCGCGCTCGAAACTGTCGCGCGCGCGCTCGATGGCGCAATCGAGCGTGTGGTCGGACGCGTTGGGGGCGGAGCGCTCCGGTTGGTCGGGCGCGTTGGCGGCGGCCTCGCGGCGTCGGTCGCAGCGCTCGCCCTCGTCCTCGTCGTAGGTACCCTGAACTGGCGCGCCTCGGACCGCAGCGGCGACCGATCGGCAAGCGAATACGCCGACGCGGTCTTCTCGGCCCTCCCGCAGAACGCCGCGATCCTCGTCTGGTGGGACACGGCGTCGCCGCTCTGGTACGGCCGTTATGTCGAGGGGCGTCGGCCTGACGTGCTCATCGTGGACGACACGAACATCGTGTACGAGGGGTGGGGCACGCGGGAGGCTCGGATCGCATCCCTGATCTGCCAGCGACCGGTGTACATCATCCGGCCTGCCGACATCGAGCTGATCCCGACAGCCGAGAGGTACCAGCTCGAACCGATCCTCACGGTCCCGGTGGCGCTCGGGACGCCCACCGCCGGAGAAGCCCGGCAGATCTACCGCGTGCAGT
>JANONZ010000164.1:0-1824 GCA_031421095.1 Thermomicrobiales bacterium | reverse complement strand
GGGAAGCCGCAAGTTTACGGCCGTCGCGCGCCGCGGATCGTCGGCGCTCGGCACGGCAACGTCGGGTGCCGTACGGCAACGGCCAGGGCTGCTGGTCGGACAACATTTCAGGTCGACGATCCGGCGCGTCGCGGACCCTGCGACCCTGGGCCCCGGCGACCCCGGCGACCCCGGCGACCCGGCGACCCGGCGTCCCGACTGCGTACCCCGGCGACCCCGGCGACCCCGGCGACCCGGCGACCCGGCGTCCCGACTGCGTACCCCGGGCCGGCACGCCATGCATCGGGGGACTCGTAAGTCCGATCTGGATAGCGAGCGACGGTGCCCAACGTCCGACTGGGCCATACGAACCACCTTTTCGTGCGTGGGTTCGACCGGTGCCAATCCACGATCAACGCGAATCGGCCCCAAGACGGCCATACGAGTCCGCGTGCGCATCGCGTGCCGAAGAGGGCGGCAGGACCGCCGTGCGAGTCCGCCCGTGCATACCCCGCCAGCAATCGGTAGCTCCCGACCGAACCGCCCGCCCGACCGCCGGCCCCGAACCGCCCGGCCGAACCGCCGACCTTAAGCCCGATCCAGCTCGCGCTCGATGGCGCGAAGGATGAAGCGCGCCGCCTCCGCGCTCTTGCCACCCAGGCGCTCGCCCTCATCCTGCTCAAGCGCTCGGGTCAGGTCGCCCAGATAGAGGTCCATCGAGGTGGTCCGCACGAGGTCGCCGGCTGTGAATGCCATGTCGAGTCGGATGACGGTCGCGCGGGCATTGTCCACCGTATGTCCCTTGGCGGCGATGAGCTCGCGGACCGCCACCCGAGCTGCATCGGCGGCAACCCCAGTCGTCGTCATCGCCACCACTCCATCGTTCTTCGTCGTCGATCCACGCCGCTGCCGCCCACGACCCGAGGGGAGCCTTTGCCCGGCGCCGACCCGGTAGACCCGCCCGCCGCCGACCCGGACCCGCCCGCCGCGGCCCCGCCCGCCGCCGACCCGCCAGCGGACCCCGCCGCCGACCCGCCATCGCCCCCCTGGTCGCGTGCCGCGCGTGCCGCCTGCCAGTCCGTCACGAGTGCGCTCATCGCCAGCTCATCCCACCACCGGCCGTCGCGCAAGATGGATTCCCGCGATCGGCCCTCGATGACGAACCCTGCCCGGCGATACGCCCGGATGGCCCGTTCGTTGAACTCGAACACGTACAAGGCGATGCGGTGAAGATCGAGCGTCCCAAACGCGAGATCGAGCATGAGCTGGGTTGCCTCGGTCCCGAAGCCCTGGCCCCAGGCATCGGGCTCGCCGATGGTGATGTGATAGAGCGCCGAGCCGTTCTCGCCATCAAGCTGACTGAACGCACAGGTCCCGATCAAGCGGTCCGTCGCCTGTTCGTGGACGGCCATCGCCAGCGCATCCGGGCCGACCACGCGAGCGGCAAAGAACCGCTCGATCTCCTCCGATCGCATCGGCGTCGCCTGGTATCGCGCCAGCCGCGCGATCTCCGGATCGGCGTACCAGCGGTGGAAGGCGGCGAGGTTCGCCGGGACGTGGCGGCGCAGGACTACGCGAGACCCCCGCAACGTCTCCGGGAACCACGGTTTCTGAGCCATCCCGGGCACGGTATACCATCAGCGTGTGGCGGGCCCGGGCTGGTCAGCCAGCGTCGTCACCGATCGCGGTGCTGCCCCCAGGGCCTCAGCGGTCGACGGGGAGATCCAGCCGGTTGCCCCACTCGGACCAGCCGCCATCGTAGACCGCCACGTCCTCGTGGCCGAGCAGGGTCAGCACGAACGCGAGCTTGGCCGCGGCGACGCCCGACCCGTCATAGCAGACCAT
>JANONZ010000163.1:0-2303 GCA_031421095.1 Thermomicrobiales bacterium | reverse complement strand
GTTTCGGCCGGCAGCGGCTCGCTGGCGGAGATGCTCGTGACGAAGGGCGAGGAATACGTTCGCAAGCTTCTGAAGGACCAGCAGGCCATCATCGTCGACGGCGCCCCGGGGGTGCACGAGGCGCTCGCGGACGGCCGCGCCTGGATCGGACTCGGCGGCAACTCCACCCAGCACGCCAAGTTTCTGGCCGACGGTCTGGCCGAGAATATCATCGAGCTGGAGCGGCTCGATCTATTCATGTACCCCAACATCTACGGGATGTCAGTGTTCAAGAACCTCCCCCACCCCAATGCGACTGCGGTGTTCATGAACTGGGCGCTGAGCAAGGAGGGCATGGAGGCCTGGGCCTCCAATACGGTCATCAACGCCGCGACCCGTCGCGCCGAGACAACGCGCTTCGACACCAACCTCACGCCGGAGCAGCTCAAATCCTTCTCGTCGATCGGCGGGACCTACGCGGGCGCCGCGATCCAGAAGAAGGTATTCGCCATCGCCAACGAGTAGGAGCGACGCGGAACTCGCACCTCGATGACGCCAACGAGCCCCAGACCCGTTGGCGTCATCGCTTCCTACAGCAGCTCTATACGATCCAGGTGACATGATCAGCGGATCCCCGGAACTCGATTCGGACCACCTTCCGTCTGCGCCACCCTCGCCGTCGGCAGGCGGGCCGCACGCTGACGCACCTGCAGCGCCGTCGTCTGCGCCACAGGGTGAAGCGATCCTTCGCCTCCGTGACGTCTCGAAGACGTTCGACGGTACGTCGCGGGTCGTCGATGGCGTCAGCTTCGACCTTCATCAGGGCCAGTTCCTCACGCTCCTCGGGCCGAGCGGCTGTGGCAAGACCACGACCCTCCGCATGGTGATGGGACTCGAGCGGAGCTCCGCTGGGTCGATCGTCTACGAAGGGCGAGAGGTCGACGGGCCGCATGCCTGGGTCGCACCGCACAAGCGCGGCATGGGGATGGTCTTCCAGTCGTACGCCGTCTGGCCCCACATGACGGTCGCGCAGAACGTCGGCTATCCGCTCCAGATCCGCGGTCGGCCAAAGGCCGAGATCGCTCGCGAGGTCGAGCGCATCCTGGTCCTCGTCGGCCTTGAAGGGTACGGCGGGCGTTCCGGTACCAAGCTCAGTGGCGGGCAGATGCAGCGCGTCGCGCTGGCTCGCGCCCTGATCTACGAGCCAAGCCTGCTCCTGCTCGACGAGCCGTTCAGCAACCTCGATGCGCAGCTCCGCGGGCAGATGCGCGCCGAGGTGAAGGAGCTCCAGCGCCGGCTCGGATTGACCGTCCTGCTGGTAACTCATGACCAGACCGAGGCCTTGAGCCTGTCAGACCGGATTGCGCTCCTGCGCGGTGGCAGGATCATCCAGATGGCCACGCCGGACGAGCTCTACCACCGGCCGGCTCATCCCTTCTCGCGCGACTTCATCGGACGGTCGCTGATCTTTGGCGGACGGGTCGTTAGCGCCGCCGGCAGCTACGTCGACGTCGAGCTCCCCAGCGGCGAGCACCTGCGTGGCGTCCCCAGCGCCGGCGGCGCCACCCCGGCCGCGGGAGCGCCGTGCGAGATCACGATCCGGCCCGAGAGCGCGGTCATCCGCGTCGATGACGGGTCCGGCGGGACGGGCGTGCGGTGTACGGTCCGATCGACCCTCTTCGCGGGCGACAGGTACGAATTGACCCTCGTGACGTCGTGGGGATCGACGGTCTTCGCCGAAGGAGACGCCAAACGACGCTGGCCTGACGGCGGCACTGTGATCATCGAGGTCCCGCCGGGCGAGGCCCAGGTGTGGACCCTCGAAGCGACGGCCTCGGCGGACAACCCCAGCAGCGCGGCCTGACGGCGAATGGCCACGTCGATCCGGCGTCGTCTGCAGCTCGGGCTGCCGCCCGTGCCGGCCCCGCCCGGCACCGACGGCGCGGGCGTCGAAGCGGCCCGTGACGGCGGAAGGCGGTGGTCACTCCAGCTCGTCGTGATCCTCGGACTTCTGGCGCTGCTCGTTGTCGGGCCGGTCCTGATCATGTTTCTGATCTCTTTCCAGGTTCAGCAGTTTGGCCAGCCCACGGAATGGGGTGGCTTGGCATGGGTCGAGGTGCTCGAGCGGCCACGCTTCTGGGCCGCGACCTGGAACACCCTGAGCCTCGCATTCATCCGACAGCTGCTTGCGATCGTCATCGGCGTCTGGATCGCCTGGCTCATCGCGCGCACGGACCTGCCGTTCGCGCGCCTCTTCGAATTCTCATGCTGGGTGGCCGTTTTCCTACCGACGCTGACGATCACGCTTGGCTGGATCATGGTCC
>JANONZ010000162.1:0-1855 GCA_031421095.1 Thermomicrobiales bacterium | reverse complement strand
GCGCACCCGAGTCACCCTTGGCGACGGCGCCCAGGCCTCCATCGTGGAGGAGCTGACCGCCTCGGGCTCGTCTGTCGCCGGGTCCGGCCAGGCGCTCCTGGCTGGTTCGCTCGAAGTCACCCTCGGTCGCGACGCGAAGCTGGCCGTATCCGGCCTCCAGGAGCTTTCCGCGACGACGGTCGCCATCCAGTACCGCCACGCGGTCATCGGTGAGGGTGCGACGCTCCACTGGGCGCTTGCCCACCTCGGCTCACGACTCGTTCGCAGTCGCGTCGACAACCGTCTGGTGGGCGACCGCAGTTCCGTGGAGCAGGTCGAGATCGTGTTCGGCAGCGAGGACCAGCTGTTCGACCTGACCTCGTATACGCATCACCTCGGGCGCGACACGACCGGCAACCTTCTGTCCAAGGGCGCGCTGCTGGACCGGGCCAGGTCGTTCATGAAGGGCATGATCGTCATCGATCGCAGCGCGGTCGGGACGGACAGCTTCCTGGGCGAGTTCGGGATGAACCTTGGGAAGGCGACCCGCTCGGTGGCGATCCCGTCGCTGGAGATCGACCAGCCCGACTGTCGCCGGGCGATGCATGCCAGCGCGGTCGGACCCATCGACGAGAGCCAGCTGTTCTACCTCGAGAGTCGGGGCATCCCACCCGACGATGCCCGCAAGTTCATCGTGCTGGGCTTCCTTGAGCCGGTCGTCGCGCGGGTCCCGCTGGCCGACGCCCAGGACCGTCTGCGGACGCTGCTCGAAGACAAGTGGGACGCCGGCCGCAGTGCTGGGGCGGACGCCGCCGCGTGAGGCGAATCGACCTCATGGGCGCCGACGAGGTCCCAGAGGGCACCATGAAGATGGCCTGGGTGGACGGCACGGACCAGGTCCTGGTGGTCAACACGAACGGGCAGCCGTATGCCGTGCAAGGGATCTGCAGCCACGAGTACTTCGAGCTCGACAAGGGCTTCCTGACGAACGGGACCCTCACCTGCGCGCTCCATCTGTCACGCTTCGACCTCGAGAGCGGTGAGCCGCTCGATCCGCCGGCGGACCAGCCGCTGGCAGTCTATCCCGTCATCGTCGAGGATGGCCGGATCCTGATAGAGGTCGCGGACGGTCCGCTGGAGGTCAACCAGTGATGCGACGAGTGCTGGTCACAGGGGCAGCCGGCAACATCGGCTCTGCCGTGATGCGCGAGTTGGCTGGCCAGTTTCACCTGACCGGCCTGGATGTCGTAGAGGCATCGAGCATCGCCCAGGTGGATATCGCGGACTTCGATTCACTCCTGCCACACGGGGCCGGCATCGACACGATCGTCCACCTGGGAGCCGACCCGAACCCCGCCGCGTCCTGGGATTCGGTCCTGCGCAACAACCTGATCGGCACGCACAACGTCTACGAGGCGGCCCGTGTCCAGGGCGTCCGCCGAGTCGTCTTCGCCAGCTCGCACCAGTCCACGCTGGGTTGGGAGAGCGACGAACCCTACGCCTCCGTCCTCCGCGGCGCCCCGAAGCCGCCGGACTTCCGTCTGCTCTCGTCTTCGACGCCGTTCCGGCCCAGCGGCGACTATGGCGCGAGCAAGGCGTGGGGTGAGGTCCAGGGCCGGGTCTACTCGGAGCATCACGGCCTGTCGGTCATCGCCCTGCGCATCGTGGTGTGCCGGCGTGAAGGGATACCGCCGCCGGACACCCCCGGGCGCTGGCTCAGCCACGGCGATGCTGTCCGGGCGATCGCCGCGTCCATCGACGCGCCGGACGAGCTGCGCTTCGGGGTCTATTACATCGTCTCGGACAATGCCGACATGATCTTCGACCAGGAGGAGGCGCAGCGGGACCTGGGGTTCGTCGCCCTCGACGGAGCGCG
>JANONZ010000161.1:0-8437 GCA_031421095.1 Thermomicrobiales bacterium | reverse complement strand
CCTCAGCCTCGGCGTAGTGCCCCTGGTCCGACAGGATCTCGGCGATGTTGAACTTCGAGACACTCTCCTGGCTGCGATCGCCGATCGCTTCGAACAGGACGCGGGCCCGGTCGTACAGATCGCGCGACTCCACCCAGGCGGACCGCTCCTTGGCGATGACGCCCATGTTGTTGAGGGTGATCGCCTGCTGCGCGAGATCGCCGAGGCGCTCGTAGATCTCGAGCGCTTTCTGGGAGTGGTTCGCCTTCTCGATCTCGCCGTTCTCGGTCAGCGCGGCGTCCAGGATGAAGTAGCACTCAGCCAGCGCATCGTCCGCGCCGGCCCGTCTCGCCTCGATGATCCCACGCTGGCACCATTCGATGGCCTCGGCAGGCCGGTCCTGCGAGAACCGGATCCAGCCATGCCAGGCGAGCAGTCGAGCCCGGGCGGCACCGGCATCCGGGCCGGGGACGTCCTCGAGGTCCGAGAGGGCTCGCCGAACGCGACGGACCGCCAGCGAGAACCGCCCGAGCGACCTGGACTGCTTGGCCTGCTTCAGGGCGAGGCGAGCCGCCGTCGGCGGGTCGTCGCCGATCAGGTGTCGTGCCGCCTTGAACGAGGCATCCGCCAATTCCGCCTGGTTGAGGTTGTAGCGGACGTCGCCGATGCGTTCGTGGATCTCGGCGAGTTCACGGCGGGTGACACTGCGCAGCCGCCGACCGGCCGTGACGGCTTCCTCGTAGGCGCGAACGGCCTCCACGTTGGCGTAGACGCCGAGGGCCCGATCGGCGGCCCGTCGACAGAAAACCCAGGCCTTGTCCCAGCGCTGCGCCTCGAAGTAATGGAGGGCCAGCGTGCCGACTTCCTCGTCCAGCGAGATGCCCGCCTGGGCTTCGATCGTCTGGCCTACCCGGTCGTGGAGCACGCGACGACGCCGGTAGGGGAGTCCCTCGTAAGCGGCGTCGCGGATCAGGGTGTTCCGGAATCGCATGGACCCGGAGGGCTCGTGCGTCAGGAGCCCACCGAGCCGTGCCCAGACCTCGTCGTCAAGCTCCACGTCATCGCCCACGGCGTACGCCAGCAGGCCTGGATCGAAGCTGGCACCCAGGACGGCGGCGTAGCGCAGGATCGTGCGGTCGCCGGGCGGCAGACGGTCTATCTCGCCTGCGATCATCGACTCGATCGAGTCCGGCAGCGAATCGATGCTGCCGGTCTCGCGAACCTCTTTGAGCAACTCGAACAGGAACAGCGCGTTCCCGCCGGATCGTCGGGCGATCTCGTCAACCTCGTGGCGCGGCAGCGGGTCGTCCTCGGTCGCCGAATCGATGATCGTCACGAGCGCGTCGGTCGCGAGTGGTTCGAGTTCCAGCGTGATGGACTCCGGCATCCCGGCGTCTGACGTCGCGAACGGTGCTCCCGTCCCCTGGCGGGTCACGATGAGGACCTGGCGCCGGTCCGCGGCGCCCCGCGACAGACGCAGCAGCAGGTCGTGCGAGGCCTCGTCAAGGTGGTGGATGTCCTCGATCGCGAAGATGGACGGGGCGCCAGACAGGAGCCTCCCAAGGAACTGGATCGCGACCTCGCTCAAGCGGTCGCGGATGAACCGCTCACCCAGGGCCGCCGTTTCAAGCGTGTCCGGCAAATCCAGTCCAAGCAGGATGCCGAGGAGCGGCGTCCAGGGCGCCAGACCAGGGTCCACTTCCTGGATGCCAGCGCGCAGTCGCGCCACGACGACGTCCGTGGCGGCATCATCGTCCAGCTGGAGGGCGGCCCTGACGATGGCCCGGAACGCGAAGTACGGCGTGGCGCGCTCGTATTCCTCGCACCTGGAGTGGACCATCCGGAAGTCCGGGCATCGCGCGGCGACCTCTTCGACCAGGCGTGTCTTGCCCATGCCCGGTGCACCCGAGATCTCGATGATGGACGCCTTGCCGGCGCGCGCCCGCTCGATCGCACCAAACAACGCCTCGGCCTCTCGCTCGCGACCGAGCAGGGCGACACCGCCGTGGTGGGACGCCTTGACGCCGATGGCCGGGCCGACGATGGACGCCTTGACCGGCTCGGATTTGCCCTTGGCGGCGAACGGCGGGATGGGCGTGACATCGAAGATCGTCCGCGACCGGTTGAGGACGATCTCCGTCGACAGGATCTGGCCGGCGTCTGCCTTGCTCATGACCCGGGCGGCGGTGTTGATCGCGTCACCGAAGACGCGATAGGCCCGACGGTACGGCGGCCCGAAGTCGCCGGTGAAGACCTTGCCCGTGTTGACGCCGATGCGCATCGGGACGAGCCCGTCCTGCTCCATGATCTCGCGCAGCGTCCGGAGCATCCGCTCCTCGTCGTGCCCGGTGCTGGACGGTGCGCCGGCGGTCAGCAGGGCCTTGACGCTGGACTTCCCGACATCGGTCTCATAGAAGGGAACCTCGTAGCGAAGAGCGGCCTCCTGGATGGACCGCATCCGGTCGTCCAGCGCTCGCCCAAGGACTTCCGGTCCCAGGTCGGCCAGCAGCCGATCCGTGTCCATCAGGTCGATGAAGGCGGCCGTGATCGTGCGGTGCTCCGGCTCGCTCTTCCGCAGCAGGACATGGGCCCGGGCCGCGACCGGGATGCACGACGCGATGTCGAGCCGGCTGACATCGCCAACGTTCGGGGCGCGCTGACGTTCGACCTGCGGCGGGGCGCCGAGGAGCGTGACCCCGTGCTTCTGCGGACCGACGCACGAGGACGGCAGCAGCGCGACCATAGCCGGGCTGATCCCGATCTCGCCCGCGTCGGCGATCGCCTCCATGGCCAGGGTCTCGGTCATCGCCGGCCCCGCGATGAGCAGTTCGCGATGGATGCTGCCGGTCATGAAGAACTGATACCGTCCGGTCCCGATCCCCACGGACATCCGCAGGACGATCGTCCCGCCGGACAGATGGAGCCGGCCGACCCGGTCGATGGTCCCCTGCATCTCCCATGCGGCTCGGGCGGCACGCTGGACGTGATCGGGCCCATCGAACATGAGCAGAAGTGCATCGCCGCCCCACTTCAAGAGGCCGGCGCCCCAGTCGTACGCCTCGTCCAGGAGCGCGGTGAACACGCCGTCAAGGGTGTCGCGCATCAGCTCCGCACCGACCTTGCCCTTACGGGCCAGTCTCTCGGTCAGGGCGGTGAACCCGGAGATGTCGACGAAGACGAGGGAGGCCTCCACCTCGGAATGGAGGGCGTTGGGCGTGTTGCGCAGCCAGTCGACAACCAGGCGCGGCACGTACGGCCTGAGGAACTCGGATCCCTCGGGATCAACCCCGGAGTTCGGCACGGGAGTGGGGGGCGGCGGGGACGTCGACTCGTCGGATACCTGGTGCATGCGCTCGCTGTTCCCTTGCTCACACGGCCGAGTGCGCAGCGTACACCGTGGGTGCCTGGATCTCGGGCCGTGAGGGGAGGGGGGATCGCCCGGGACGCGCTACCATACACATACCGACCGGTCGGTCGGTGGGCATCGAGGGTGACGATGGGCCGGAACGAGGGACGAACCCTGACGCAGGCTGAGCGGAGTCGAGCGCGGCGCGAGCAGATCTTGGATGCGGCGTTCCACACCTTCACGAGGCGCGGCTATCGCGACACCGCGATGGACGAGATCGCGGCCGCGGCCGAGACGAGCAAGGGCGGCGTGTACTTCCACTTCCCGACCAAGGAAGCGATCTTCCGCGAACTGGTCCGAACCACCGCAGACCGGCTGGCCGCCAAGGTGGAACGGTCCGTCGCCGAGCAGACCGAGCCGATCGCCCGGGCGGATGCCGCCCTACGGACCGTTCTGCTCACCTTCGCCGGGCATCGGACCATGGCTCGCCTGCTGTTCGTGGACGCGATGGGCGCGGGCCGGGTCTTCAACGCGGAGACGAACGCGCTGCACGACCGATTTGCCGGGATGATCGCGAGCTACCTGGACGAGGCCGTCGAGGCCGGCGTCATCCTGCCGATCGATACCGGACTGACCGGGGTGGCCTGGTTCGGAGCCCTCAACGAGGTCGTGGCCCGCTGGTTGCTGGTGGACGACCCGGCCCCACTGGACACGGTCTACCCTACGCTCCGCGCGCTGCTCCTGCGCAGCGTCGGCGTGTCCGAAGCGAGGATCGCCAACACCTCGGCGGGTCCGATCGGATGACCGTCGCGGATCGGCGAGCCACGCCCCGGCCTTCGGGGCCCCTCGCGACGCGACTCGGCGCCCAGCTTGCGACCGCCCGATCGAGTGGCGCGCGATCCCGCCTGATCTCCACGACGTCGCCCATCGATGATCTCGATCCGATCGCCGTCTTTGCCGCCGCTCGTGCGCTCGATCTCGAAGCGGCGCTGTGGTTCCAGCCAGGCGCCGGGCGATCCATCGTGGGCATCGGACGTGCCTGGGCCGTCGAGACCGCCGGGACCGCTCGATTCTCGGAGGCGACTGTTGCTTGGCGCACGGTCCTCGCCAACGCGCTCCGCTCCGGCGAGTCGGTCGCGACGCCGGCCGCCGGCCCGATCCTGCTCGGCGGGCTTGGTTTCTCCGGCCGGACGCCCGAGAGGGACGACTCCTGGGCGCCGTTCGGAGCGGCCTCGCTGGTCCTGCCGACCTTCGGACTCGTCCGGGATGCGGCCGGTTCGTACCTCACGGTGGCAGTCGGCCCGGAGGAGCTGGACGACGTTGACCCAGCCCGACTGGATCATCGGTGGGACAGTCTCCGGCACGCTGCCCAGGCTCGCGGGCGAGACGCGAATCCCGCCGGCCGGAGCGCTGGTGCCGCCGGTCGTCCACCCACACCGACATTGACCGAGGAGGGCCGCCATCTGCGGGTGATCGATGAGCGCCCGGATCGAGCGGGCTGGGATCGGACCGTGGGCCTCTTCGCCGGTGCCGTGGGTCGTGGGCGGATCGACAAGGTCGTGCTCGCTCGCCGGGTCATGTGGCGCGCCGATGCCGAACTGGATATCGAGGCAGCGCTGCGACACCTCGCTCGGAGTGCCCCGGAAAGCACGACGTTCGCCTTCGTGCGTGACGGGACGACCTTCCTCGGTGCCACGCCGGAGCGCCTCGTCCGCACGGCCGGTCGCTTGTTCGAGACGGTTGCGATCGCCGGCTCCGCGGCACGCGGCAGCGACCCGGACGACGACGCCCGGCTCGCCGCCGCGCTGCTCGCGAGCGAGAAGGATCGCGAGGAGCACGCCGTCGTCGTTGACATGCTCCGTGCCAGCCTCGCGCCGATCTCCACGGTCCTGCGGGTCGCGGAGACGCCGGCGATCCTGCCGCTGCGTCACGTGCAGCACCTGGTGACATCGATCGCCGGCACGTTGCGCGAGGACGCCGGTCTGCTCGAACTCGGCGAGCGACTCCACCCGACGCCGGCCGTGGGCGGAGCGCCACGGCAGATGGCCCTCGACCTGATCGCCGAGCACGAAGGCTTCGACCGTGGGTGGTATGCCGGCCCCATCGGCTGGCTTGGGGCAGACGGCCACGGCGAACTGATGGTCGCCCTCCGGTGCGGGCTCGTCCGTGGGACCGATGCGACGGCCTTCGCCGGCTGCGGCATCGTGGCCGACTCGGACCCGGCCGGCGAGTGGGAAGAATCGCGCCTCAAGCTCCGGACGATGACCGGCGCGCTCGGCGGGGCCGTCGAGGACGACCGTTGATCCACGCGAGGGACGACCGATGACGGACGTGGCGGCGCTGCGCTTCATGGTGGAGGAACTGGTACGGGCGGGCGTGACCGACGTCGTGGCGTGCCCTGGCTCCAGATCCACGCCCCTCGCCCTCGCCACCCGGGCACATCCCGCGCTTCGTGTTCGGGTGCTGCTCGACGAGCGGTCCGCCGGCTTCTTCGCGCTGGGCCTTGCCAGAGCCTTCCGCCGCCCTGTGGCCGTCATCGTGACGTCCGGCACGGCGGCCGCGAACCTCCTGCCGGCGGTCGTCGAGGCATCGCACGCCCGGGTTCCGTTGCTCCTGATCACGGCGGATCGACCGCCCGAGCTGCGCGATCGAGGCGCGCCCCAGACGATCGATCAGGTCCGCCTGTTCGGTGGTGCGGTTCGCTGGTTCGCCGAACTGCCGCTGCTCGATGGGGCGCCGGAGACGACACGACACGTCCGCTCGGTCATCGGTCGGGCGGTCGCCACGGCAGCTGGGAGTCCGGCCGGCCCGGTCCACTTGAACGTCCCGTTCCGCGAGCCGCTCATCCCGGCCGGCGACCTTGGACCGATTGGCCGCCCCGGCGCCGACCTGGCCGGCCTCGGCGACGATGTGGCCGGACTCGATGACGAGGGAGCCCCCCGGCCGTTCACGGACGTCGTCGTCGGCCGTGTCGGACTCTCCGCCACGGTTCTGGCAGGCCTCGCCGCGCGGCTCGCGTCCACCTCGCGCGGCCTGATCGTCGCCGGTCCGCAGGATGACGCGGACGTCCCGGCTGCCGTGGTCCGGCTGGCGGCCGCGACCGGGTATCCGATCCTGGCCGATCCGTTGTCCGGGCTCCGCTGCGGGCCGCACGATCGAACGCTGGTGATCGCCCACGCGGACCATCTGGTCAGGCCGGGACCGTGGCGGGAGGCGCACCGTCCCGAACTGGTCATCCGGTTCGGCGCGACGCCCACCTGCAAACCCCTGAACACGCTCATCACCGAGGTCGCGCCGATCCAGATCGTGGTCGACGGAGACGGCGGCTGGAGCGACCCGACGATCCTTCCGACCACGTTCATCCATGCCGACGCCGCCACCACCGCGGCCGCTCTGGCGGAGGCGATCGAGATCGGTCGGGACGCGATGGAGGATCCGACCCAGGCCCGATGGGCCGACGACTGGGTGGGGGCCGACCAGACCGCCGAACGAGCCCTGGCCGACTGGCTGGCCACCGTCGAAGGTCGCGATGAACCGTTCGAGGGCCTGCCGTTCGCGATCGCTGGGCGACATCTGCCCGATGGGGCGCTCCTGTGGGCCGGCAACAGCATGCCCGTCCGCGATCTCGATGCCTGGTTGCCGAGTGGTCCTCGCGCCTTCCGGCCGTTGGCGAACCGCGGCGCCAACGGCATCGACGGCGTCGTTTCCACGGCCCTTGGCGCGGCCGCGGCCGAGGTGGGACCGGTGACGCTGGTGGTGGGGGATGTCTCGTTCCTGCACGATCTCAACGCCCTCGTCGCGGCACGGCTGCACGGGCTGTCAGCCACGATCGTGGTCATCGAGAACGACGGTGGCGGCATCTTCTCGTTCCTGCCCCAGGCGACCACCGACGCGCCGGGCGTCGGCCTGCCCGATCACTACGAGGAACTGTTCGGGACGCCGCACGGTATCGAGATCGGGCCGATCGTCACGGCGCTCGGCGGGGTGTACACAGCCGTTGGTCCGGCCGAGTTGCGCGAGGCGCTCAGCGCCCCGAAGACCCAGCCCGGCGTCCGCGTCCTTGGCTTTCGGACGGATCGCCGGCGCAATGTCGAACTCCACCGGGAGGCCGCCGCCGCCGCCGCGACAGCCTTGGCACGGACATGAGCGGTATGCAGGTTGGCGGCCTACGCTGGGAGGTCCGATCGCGGGGCGCCGGCACCCCGCTGCTCCTGCTGCACGGCTTCACCGGTCGCGGCACGACGTGGGGGGCGCACGTTGCGGCCTTCGTGCGAGAGTTCCGGGTCATCATGGTGGATCTTCCCGGCCACGGGCGCTCGGGCATCCCATCCGACCCGGCCCAGATGAGCGTGGAACGGAGTGCCGACGACCTCGCCGCGATCCTGCAACGCGAGGGATGGTCGTCGGCCCACGTGTTGGGCTATTCGCTGGGTGCGCGGGTGGCTCTGCGGCTGGCGGTAGCTCATCCACAGGCCGTGCGTCGCCTCATCCTTGAGAGCCCGTCGGCGGGCCTCGTCACCGAATCGGAACGGTACGCCCGCCGCGTCGCTGACGAGGCTCGCGCCGTCCGGCTGGAGCGGGACGGGATGGCGGCCTTCGTGGACGAATGGGAGCGCGAGCCGGTCTTCGCCAGCCAGGCGGGATTCTCGCGGTGGCGTGCGGCACGACTCCGCGCGGAGCGCCTCCGAAACCGGCCGGCCGGCCTCGCGGCGAGCCTGCGAGGCGCGGGCCAGGGCACGATGGAACCCCTGCAGGCGCGCCTCGCCGAGGTGACCGCGCCGACGCTGGTGGTCGCTGGAACCATGGACCTTACCGGCCGCGCCCGGGCCGAAGCGGTCGCCGCGGGGATCCCCGGCGCCCGGCTCGAGATCGTCGCCGGAGCCGGCCACACCCCGCATCTCGAGAGGCCTTCGATCTTCCGTTCCCTTGCCCTTGGATTCCTGAAGGAGGACCACGCCGAATGAGTGCCGACGTCACCTGGACCCCCGTCGTGGAGTACGAGGACATCCGATACGAGCATTCCGGGACGGGCATCGCCCGCGTCGTGATCCACCGACCCGAGGTCCACAACGCCTTCCGCCCGGAGACGATCAAGGAGATGATCGATGCGTT
>JANONZ010000160.1:0-2840 GCA_031421095.1 Thermomicrobiales bacterium | reverse complement strand
GGCCCTGCGGCAGTTCGAGGACCTGGGTTACGGCCACCTCCCGATCTGCATGGCGAAGACGCAGTACTCGCTGAGCCACGATCCGTCACTCAAGGGCCGGCCCACCGGCTTCACGGTCCCGATCCGCGAAGTCCGCCTGTCGGCTGGCGCTGGCTTCATCACGCCGCTGTGCGGTGAGATGCGGACGATGCCGGGCCTGCCGTCACGACCGGGTGGCGAGAAGATCGATATCGACGCCGACGGCAACATCGTCGGCCTGTTCTAGCCCGGACACCGAAACGCCCGGCCGGTTGCCGGGCGTTTCGGTCGAAGGAAGCGGCGGACGGGGAGGAGACCGTCGACCGCGGGGGTGATCGGAGGAGAAGGGAGGCTAGGGGCTGACCTCCAGGGTGCCCTTGGTGCCGAGGCTCTCGTGGCCCGGCAATGAGCAGAACAGGATGTATGAGCCGGGCGCGAGCGTGGCGGATATGGTCTCCGACTCGCCCGTCTTGAGGTCCCTGGTGGTCACGATCACGGCGCCCGAGGCGTCGCGGATGGCCACGTTGTGGATGGTCGGTCCCTGGTTCGTGACGGCCAGGCTGACCGTCTTGCCCTGGACCTTGACATCCGCCGGATCGATCTTGAAGTCCTTGACGATCACGGCCGTGGAGTTGGACGGCGCGGTGGAAGCGGCGCCGCCGGATGCGCCGGCCGATGGTGTCGTCGTGGCGGGAGCCGCGGACGCGGGGGCCACGGAAGCGGGAGCAGGGGAGGCGGAATTCGGCACGACGGGAGCCGGACTGCCACCGGACTGGCTGCATCCGGCGAGGATGAGAAGCATCGCTGCGAAGAGCAGTTTCACAAAGGTGTCCTCCGGGAAGTGACAGGCGGCCGGCCGGTGGCCGGCCGCCTGTCGGGTCAGACCTGGATCAGCGGAACATATCCGGGAGCTTCGCGACGATCGCCTTCGCAAGCGGATCGGCGATCATCGCCATGTGCTGGCCGGCCATCCGGTCGGCCGCGGCGGCAGCGGTCCAATCCGTCGTGGCCTGGGCGTCCACGACGGCCTTCGTCGCGAGCACATGCTCCTTGGTCAGGTTGGCCAGTGCATCCTCCGGAAGGTCCGTGGCACCGGCCAGGAACTTCGCGAAAGCGGGGATGTAGACAGTGGTCAGATCCTGGACCGCCTTGTCCTGCATGGCCCTGTCCTTCTTCGCGACACCCGTGGTGTAGTCCACGAAGAAGCCGTTATGGGCGCTCCAGATCTGGTTGAACTGATCCTTCGCGCCGTTGCCGTAGAGGCTGCCGATCGCGGCACCGATATCGGTCCCGTTCGTGTTCAGGGCGTCGCCGGCTGCGGCGAACTCGTCGCTCCGACCACCAAGGGCGGCAGCGGTCGCGTCCGAGGCGAGGTAGAGGTGCTCCTGGAGGAGCTGATTGAGCGCGACACGGAGGCCGACGCCCTTGTTCGTCGGGTCACCGGCGAACTTGTCCGGGAACTTGGCAGCGATGGCCGGAGCGATCGCGTCGCCGATCATCTGCATGTGGGCGTAGGCGGCCCGGATGGCCGCGTAGGCCGCTTTCCAGTCCTTCTTGGCCTGGGCGTCAACGATCGCCTTTGTCTGGAGGACGTGATCGGTCGTCAGCGAGGTGACGGCGTCCTTCGGGAGCCCTGTGGCACCGGCGATGAGGTCCGCGAACTGCGGGACGTAGATCGTGGTCAGGTCCATGACGGCCTTGTCCTGCATGGCCTTGTCCTGCTTCGCGACACCCGTGGTGTAGTCGACGAAGAAGCCGTTGTGGGCGCTCCAGATCTTGTTGAACGAGTCCTTGGCCTCGTTGCCGAAGGCCGCACCGATCATGTCACCGAGGTCGGTCCCGTTCTTGTTGAGGAGATCGCCGTACGCGGCGAACTCGTCGGCCCGGCCGCCGAGAGCGGCGCCGGTCGCCTTGCTGGCGAAGATGATGTGCTCGCCAAGCGCGAGATCGAGCCTGGTCCGCAGGTCCGCCGCGGCGGTATCGGTCATGACGGCGGCGCCGGCGCTGGGCGAGGCGTGCGGGGCCATGGATGCGGGCGCCGCAGATGCGGGCGCGGTCGCTGCGGCCGGGGTGGCGGGCGCCTGCGTGGCCCCAGGTGAACTACAGGCCGCGACGAGGACGACGGTCCCCAATGCGGTCGCGATGAGCTGCTTGATCTGCACGTCGGATCTCCTTGTGGGCGGTCGATCTCGGATCACCGCAAAGCTGGTTGGACAGAGGGACTCGTCCAGGTCCCACGCCTTTCTTCGCAGCCCGTGCGATTCCGGATGAATCAGGGGATCCGATACGCACGGTCCGGCGTGTCTCGTGCGGCTCGTGCGGCTCGTGCGGCGGCGCGGCTGGTGCGGCTCGTGCGGCGCGGCCCGTGCGGCGGACGGCGCGGCCCGCTTCTGGCAAGACATTCACGCACGGACTACTAGGGCCGACATAGGGACCTGACGGGCCGATTCACTGGTCGCCGGCCCACATCTCGCGCTCGATCCGTGCTCAGCGCGGGCAACACCACAGGCTGGCCGGCACCCAGACCGGCCATAAGAGTCCCTCGGTGCATCCCTTGCCGCAGGGTCCGGGCACGGGCTGGCAAGCACGGGCTGGCAAGCACGGGCCTCCAGCGATGGTCGCCGTTCTCCCAAAACTGTATCCACGGACCAGTGGAGAACGGATCGAGCAGCCCGGAGCCTTCGGGACACGTCACGACGGAACATCCACGCTCAGCCCAACGCTAACACCCAGGTTTGCGCGGCCGGATCCGGCGCACTGCGGTGGGATTCGATGCGTACCAGTCTGGGGGGACGGTGTTGGGAGGCTCGGGCAGCTTGGGC
>JANONZ010000159.1:0-4894 GCA_031421095.1 Thermomicrobiales bacterium | reverse complement strand
CGCCAAGGCTCGAACACCCGGCGACGCGTAGGCGTGCGGGTCGGCGCCCCACGGCATCAGGGAGCGCGGGTCGGGTCGCCGGTTCGGCTCTGACCCGCTACGCTCCGCTGGTGCTTCGACCTGACCGACGCTGGGCCCCGCTCGGTCTGGCTGCCATCTTCACGGGCAGCGGCATCCTGCATTTCGTCCGTCCCGACCTGTACCTGCCCCTGATTCCGCGCGGCTTGCCAGCACCTGCGGAAATCGTGGCCGTCAGTGGCCTGGCTGAACTGGTCTGCGCCGCGGGCCTCGTCACTCGACGCTCATGGGCCGGACTGGCCAGTGCTGCGCTCCTGGTCGCGATCTTTCCCGGCAACGTCCAGTTCGCGCTTGACCGGGCCGCGGACCCGGCCACCGATCTGCGCTTGGTCGTCGGCTCGTGGTTGCGGCTGCCACTCCAGCTGCCGCTGATCTGGGCGGCACTCCAGGCTCGGCGGAGGGCGTAGCATCCGGCCCGTGGAACGTTTCCTCGCCTGGTACCGCGTCACGTCCTCGGTCGGAGCCGTTGCAGCCCTCGTCATCGCCAACGCGGTCCCGCTGCTGGGCGTCCTGTTCCTGGACTGGAACGTGTGGACGATCCTCATCGTGTACTGGCTGGAGAATGGGATCGTCGGCCTGTTCAACATCGCCAAGATGGCGAAGGCGCAGGGCGACGACATCGGCGCGACGGGGAGCTTCCTGGTCAATGGCCGGCCGGCGTCATCGATGGCGAAGGTCGGCCTCATCCCGTTCTTCGTGATGCACTACGGAATCTTCTGGGCGGTCCACGGCGTGTTCGTGCTGACCCTGCCGGTCTTCGGCTCAATGGGCTCGCCGGGCTCGGACGCCGGCTCCGACATGACCGACGGCTTCAGCCCCGTCACGATCATCCTGGCCGTCATCGCCCTGACGATCAGCCACGCCGTGTCGTTCTGGTTCAACTTCCTGGGAGGCGGGGAATACCGGCGGGTGACCGCTGCCGGCCAGATGTTCGCGCCCTACGGTCGACTCGTGGTCCTGCACATCACGATCATCCTGGGCGGCATCGCCATCGCCTCCACGGGCGCACCGGCCGCTGCCATCGCGATCCTGGTGGGCCTCAAGACGGTCCTGGATCTCGGATTCCACCTGGCGGAGCACCGCAAGGTGGCGACGCCGCCGCCCAACACGGTCGCGGGGGGCTGAGGCCCGGTCGCGCCGCGTCTCGGTCGCTGGTGGTCGGTCGCTCGTCGTCGTCGGCGCGCGGTGGGTCGTCGCGCCACAAACCCGGTCGCCCCTCGGAAATTGGCATCTAGACGGCACACTGCTACTACGGGCAGACGGAGGACCGCAAACTGTCGTCCTACGCTCCTATCAGCAGCCTGGGATCTGTTTGTCGATTCTGAAGGGTCTCCAGGCCAGCACCCTGCCCGCGCCTGTCCGGCAGTGCGTAGATCGCTGCCAGGTCCAGGCTAGGCGCTGATGACGGACATGATGATCTGCTCGAGCCGTTCGCGGGCAGCCGGCGTCACCACTCGGGCGGCATCGAGTTCGGCCAGCGCCTCGTCGCGGTAGCGGCGGGCCTCGTCGCGCGTGTACTCCCGCGCGCCGCTCCGCTCGAGGATGGCGATGATCTCGGCCACCTCATCCGATGTCGGATCGGGGGTCGCGTAGATCGCCCGTAGCCGCTCACGGTCCTGCGGACCGGCGTGCTCCCAAGCGTAGATCACCGGCAGGGTCTTCTTCTTGTGTGCGACGTCCGAGGGCTCCTTGCCGGTCGTCTGCTCCACGCCCCAGATGCCCAGCAGGTCGTCGTTCAGCTGGAACGCGAGCCCGAGCGCCCAGCCGAAGCCGCGGTAGCGGGCGATGACTTCCTCATCGCTGGTGGCCAGCAGTGCTCCGGCCTCGATCGACGCGGAGATGAGGGCGGCCGTCTTGCGGCCGATCATGTCGAAGTACAGGTCGACGCTCATCAGATCCTCCGATGCGCTCATGGCGATGTCGATGTACTGACCCTCGCACAGGGCGAGGCAGGTCTCGTCATACAGGCGCATGAGTCGGAGGACTGTGCTGTCCGGAAAGCCGAGATCCGTCAGGCGATGGAGGGCGATGCGCGACAGGCTGAACAACGCGTCGCCGGTGTTGATCGCCTGGGGCACACCGTGGATCGTCCACAGCGTGGCGCGGTGGCGACGTTCCGTGTCGCCGTCCTCGATGTCGTCGTGGACCAGCGAGAAGTTGTGGCCGAGCTCGACCGCGGCGGCCCCAGGGAGCGCGCGCTGGTGCTCGCCGGCGATACTCGCGTACGCGAGGAGCCCCAGGAGCGGTCGCATGCGCTTGCCGCCGGACGCGCCGGAGCCGTCGAGGGCCAGGTGATAGCGAACCATCTCGTACAGACCGTGGGTGGACGGGTCCCGGTCCTGCACGAGGCGCATGATCTCGGCCTCGGTGTCGGCGATGAGGGCGGCGAGGTCGATGTCCGGGGTGGCAGTCGTCATCGTGGGGCAGTGTACACGAAACGTGTCCCGTGCAGGTAGCCTGAATGGGCACGGGCGTGCCCGGTGCAGGCGGGTGGGCCGAGCGCCCCGGTGGTACCGTCGCGGGGATGCCCATCCCTCGGCGCTACACGACTGACGCGATCGTCCTGTCCCGCTTCGATCTGGGCGAGGCGGACCGCGTGCTGACCCTCATCACGCCGACCGGCGGCAAGCTCAAGGTGATCGCCAAGGGGATCCGGCGGCCGACGTCGCGGCTGGGCGGCAGCCTGGAGCCGTTCGCCGAGCTGACCGTGGCGCTCGCCCGCGGCCGGACATTCGACGTCGTGACCCAGGTCAGCGTCGGCCACGCCTGGCTCAAGCTGCGCGATTCGCTCGAATCCACGGCGACTGCCTGGTACCTGGCCGAGCTCGCCGACCGCTCGCTGGAGGAGCGCCACGCGGCGGAGCCGCTGTATCTGCTCCTGCGCCGCGCCTACGAGCTGCTGGACGCCGGGATGGCGCCCGGCCGTGTCGCTCGCTGGTATGAGATGCATCTGCTGGACGAGCTGGGTCAGCGCCCGGAAGTGGATCGCTGCGTCGAATGCGATCGCGTGCTTGGGGCCGACGAGCGGTTCCGCTGGGTACCGATCCTGGGCGGCATCCTGTGCGACCGCTGCCCGGGCCCGCCCCACGAGAAGGCGGGCGTCACGCTGGAAGCGCTCAAGCTCCTGAAGGCCTACCAGCGGCTCGATGTCGAGGCGATCGCCGCGTTGCGGCTCGCCGCGGCCGTGGAGCGGGAGGTGGAAGCCGCCCTGCGTGACTTCGTTCGGAACGCGCTGGAACGCGAGGCTCGCTCGCTCGCCTTCCTCGACGAAGTCCGTAGCCCGGTGGCCGCCCGATGACTGCACCCGATCCACTCACCACGGCCGGTGCCCACGCCCTGGAGCGTCTCGACAAGGAGCTCATCGGCTGGCTGACGACGACGGACCTGGCTGGTCAGCTGCAGGCTTCGGCGGTCTGGTTCCTGTGGCGCGACGGGGAGATCCTCGTCTTTTCCGGCAAGCGGGCCCGGCGCAACGACAACCTTGTAGAGCACCGGCTCGTCAGCTTCAACCTGAACAGCGATCCGGGCGGGGGCGACATCGTGACGATGGAAGGCGAGGCCAGGATAGATCCCGCGGCCGGCCCGGCGACGGCCGATACCGCCTATCTCGCCAAGTACCGGGGCCTGCTCGCCGAGTACGGCTGGACCGCCGAGTACTTCGCCGCGGAGTACCCCGTCCCGGTGCTGATTCGCCCGACCCGCTGGAGGGTGGGCTGAACCGATGGCTCGCGTCGGTCGGGCCATCGCCGTCTCGGTTCTCGGCGCCGCAGCGGTCGTCGGCGCGCGGGTGGGTGGACGGGCCGTCGTCGGTCTGACGGAGCGATGGCTCTGTCCGACGGTCGTCCGGCCACCGTATGTTGCCTCGGATCGGGCTCAAGCGCTCCATCGGCAGCTCTTCGTGGCGGACCTCCATGCCGACTCGCTGCTGTGGGGTCGGGACCTGCTGAAACGCGCCGCCCAGGGTCAGGTCGATGTGCCGCGCCTGATCGAGGGTAACGTCGCACTCCAGGTGCTGGCCGCGCCGACCAAGTCACCGCGCCGCCTGAACATCGAACGCAACGATGATCGGAGCGACGACATCATCCTGGTGGCCATCGGTCTGGGTTGGCCGCCGGCCACCTGGCGCAGCCTCCTGGCGCGGGCGCTGCACCTGGCCGACAGGGCCGACTCGATGGCGGCGCGGTCGGACGGCCGGTTCACGATCATCCGGTCGCAGGCGGACCTGGCCGCATATGAGGCCCGGCGCACGGCAGGACCGGGCGTGACGGCGGGTCTTCTCGCCGTGGAGGGCGCCCATGCCCTGGACGGTGACCCGGCGAACGTGGAGGTCGTCGCCGACGCGGGCTTCCGGATGATGTCGCCCAGCCACTTCTTCGATAACGCGTTCGGCGGTTCTGCGCATGGCGTCGAGAAGGGCGGGCTGACCGACCGCGGCCGTGAGATGGTCCGCCGGATGGAGGCGCGCGGCATGCTCGTCGACGTGGCGCACGCTTCGGCGGCCACGATCGACGATGTCCTTTCGATGGCCGCCCGGCCGGTCGTCGCCTCCCACACCGGGCTGCGCGGCGCCTGCGACAACGCCCGTAACCTGACAGACGCCCATGCCCGCGGGATCGCGGAGACCGGCGGTGTCCTGGGCATCGGTTTCTGGCCGACGGCCTGCGGCGGCGACGATGTCGCGTCGATCGCCCGCTCCATCCGCTACGCCGTCAGCGTCGCCGGCGTCGAACATGTAGGCCTCGGCTCCGATTTCGATGGCGCTGTCCAGGTGCCGTTCGACGCGACAGGGCTCGTCCAGCTCACCGATGCGCTCATC
>JANONZ010000158.1:0-25686 GCA_031421095.1 Thermomicrobiales bacterium | reverse complement strand
GGGTGGACGTACTCGAAGTGGCACAGGGCTTGCTCGATCACCGCCTCGGCTCCGACCCTGCGACCGGACCACACCTCACTGGTCGTGATCGAGGTGACGACCGGATCGTCGCCCGCTGCATACAAGGCGTCGAGTCGGATCATCGCCGCCGGGACGCCGCGAAGCAGGTCGATCAGGAAGGTCGAGTCCAGGACGTACTTCACGACTCGGCGTCCTCCGCCCATGGGTCGCGGGCGTCATGGCGGCCGGCCCGGACCCATTCGACGACCGATTCGTCGGTGGGGAAGAGCGGGTGGTCTTTCCAGGCGCCCGCGGTGGCCTTGGCCGCGGCATACCAGCGGTCGCGCTGGACCTGTCGCGCCAGCACTTCGGCCACGTAGCGGCTCCGGCCCCGTGGACCGGCGATCTCATCGATCGCGTCGACCAGCGCCTCCGGCAAGACGAGGTTGGTGCGCACATTCATGCGCACAAGCTAGCACACAGCCATGCGCACACAGCGGTCGGACGTTGATCCGATCATGTCTCGGGTGGCCGTCGGCCCACGCTGCGAGTCGACCTTGCACGACCGTCCGCCCTATGCCAACGTACGGCCACGCCGACAACAAACGCTACGTGTCCCCGGGGATGGTCGGACCACGGATGAGGAGGATCTCGATGCGAGTGCCCATGCACGCTCGATCCATGCGGGTCCTGGCCGCTGGCGGTCTGATCGCCGCCCTCCTGTTGCCGGCTGCCGGCCCGGTCACGGCCGCGGATCCGGTGATCATCCGGGTGGGGACGACCCAGGACCTCGATTCCCTGAACCCGTACGCCACGATCCTCGTGGTCGGGTACGAAGCGTTCGGGTTGTCCTACAACTACCTGGTCGACTCCGGGCCGAACCTCGAAGCGGTGCCCGCGTATGCGGACCGGTGGGAGCGGGCGGCCGACGGCCGTTCCTGGACGTTCCACATCCGAGAGGGGATGAAGTGGTCGGATGGCGCGCCGGCCACGTCTGAGGACGCCTGTTTCTCATGGCAACTCGGCGTCGACGCCCTGGCAGCCGAGAAGTCCATCGGCGCTGGCTACCTCGAGCCGACGATGAGTGACGCGGGTGTGACGAAGGTCGCATGCCCGGACGCCTCGACGATGGTCGTCACGACCGATGACGCGTCCAGCCGTGTGCTGCAGGTCGCGCTGCCGATCATCCCGAAGCACATCTGGGGCAAGGAAACGTTCGAGACGATCGGCAAGGCCAAGTTCGAGCCGCCGCTGGTCGGAACAGGTCCGTACCAGGCAGTGGAGTGGCAGACCGGCCAGTTCATCCGGCTCCAGCGCAACCTGCACTACTGGGGCACGCAGGCCTTCCAGGACGAGATCGCCCTCATCATCTACAAGACCGCTGACACGATGGTCCAGGCGCTCAAATCGCGCGAACTCGATTACGCGCATGGGCCCAACGCCGAGCAGCTGAAGGCCCTCCAGACGGATCCGAACATCAAGACCGTCGTGGGCAGCGCCAACGGTTGGACGCAGCTCGCCTTCAACGGCTACGGCGCCGACACCGGGAAGACGATCCCGAACGGTGGACCGTCGACCAAGGCACTCCTCGACCCGGCGTTTCGCGACGCCCTTGGCTACGCCGTCGACCACCAGACACTGGTTGACCGCGTCCTGGGCGGCTTCGGCGATGTCGGCACGACGATCGTGCCGCCCGTGCTGACCAATTGGCACGTGGAGCCGACGACCAAGCGCACCTTCGACATCGAGCTGGCCAAGCAGAAGCTCGAAGCGGCCGGTTACCCGCTTGACGCGAGCGGACAACGGCTCGACAAGCAAGGCAAGCCGATCAAGCTACGGATGTTCATGCCCGATTCCGACGAGAACTATCCGAAGGCGGCACAGTTCATCGCCGACTGGTATGGCCAACTCGGCGTGAAGGTCACGACTCAGGTCCTGAGTTCAGCCACCCTCGGCGAGAAGATCTACCCGCCCGAGGGCGGCGACGGCTACACGGCCGACTACGACATCGAGCTGTGGGGCTGGAGCGGCGCCATCGACCCGAACGGGCTGCTGCAGATCTTCAAGTGCGATGCGATCGGCAACTCGTCCGACAGTCAGTATTGCAACCCGGCTTTCGACAAGATGTACGCAGACCAGCTCAAGGCCCCGACCGACGAGGCGCGCAAGGCCATCCTGGCCCAGATGCAGAACCTGATCTACGACAAAGCCGTCTACGACATCCTGTACTACGACGCGAATCTG
This sequence comes from Thermomicrobiales bacterium, assembly GCA_031421095.1. Lineage (GTDB taxonomy): Bacteria > Chloroflexota > Limnocylindria > Limnocylindrales > CSP1-4 > SPCO01. The sequence goes on along the minus strand of JANONZ010000158.1, from coordinate 23,442 downwards.
GTGGCGTATCGGACGGACCGGTTCGCCGGGTGGCAGAACCAGCCGGTATCCAACGGCACGCCCTTCTTCACCTACAGCACGCTTCAGTACACGCTGCTGACCGATGCGTCCATCGTCCCAAGCCCAGCCCCGACGGTGGCCGTAGCCTCGGGCTCGCTTGATGCCTCCAGCGCGCCGTCCGCGGCCGCGACTGCTGCGCCCAGCGGTGGCGGCGGCGCGGGGTCCAGCGGCTCCAGCACGCCGATCCTCATCGGACTGGCCGCCATCGTGGCCGTGGTCGCGGTCGGACTGGGCCTCAGCCGCCGTCGAAGCAAGGCATCGGGCGCCGAGGACGACGAGTGAGCGGCGATGGCCGCCATCGCGATCCCTTGCTTCGGCGGTCCCTGCTCCGCGATCGATCGCTGACCTGGACCCTGTAGCGGCCCGCCACGATGGGCGGCCGGTATCTCGGGCGGAAGCTCGCCCAGGCTCTGGTGACGATCCTCGCGATCATCCTGCTCAACTTCCTCCTGTTCCGGATGATGCCCGGGTCACCGGAACGGGTCCTGTTGCGGAACCAGTATCTGACCCAGCAGAAGATCGAACAGGTCCGGGCCGAGTGGGGCCTGGACAAGCCGCTCATCCCGGATCAGCTGGTCTCCTACGTCCGGTCGACGGCTCAGGGCGACCTCGGGTACTCGTTCTTCTTTCGAGGCACGCCGGTGACGGAAGTGCTGGGCCAGCGCTTCTGGCCGACGATCTTGCTGATCGGCCTCGGCGAGATGATCTCGATCGTCGTCGGCCTGGCCGTCGGCTCGTATGCCGGGTGGCGACGCGGCGGCTTCGCCGACAGGATCGGCAGCGGTGTCAGCCTCGTCCTCTATTCGATGCCGTACTTCGTCATCGGCATGCCGCTCATCCTGATCTTCGCCTCCGGCCTGGGGCTCTTCCCGACCTCGGGGATGCTGACGGTCGGGGCGACCTACCCCTCGCTCATCGATCGGCTGGTTGACTTCGGTCGCCATCTCGTCCTGCCCCTGGCCACGGTCTCGCTGGGGCTCATCGGGGGCTACTCGATCATCATGCGTTCCTCGATCATCGAGACGCGTTCCGAGGACTACATCACGACCGCGCGGGCGAAGGGTCTGACCGATGGCCGCGTCCTTCGCCACCATGCCTTCCCGAATGCGATGCTGCCGATGGTCACGATCATCGCGATCAACCTGGGCTATGTCGTGGCCGGCGCGATCACGGCCGAGGTCGTGTTCAACTGGCCGGGCCTGGGCACGCTCACGGTCGATGCATTGAGCTCGCGGGACTACCCGGTCCTGCAGGGGGTCTTCCTGCTCCTGTCCGTGACTGTCGTTCTGGCCAACCTCGCGGCGGATCTCGTATACGGCCTGCTGGACCCGAGGATCCGCTCATGACTGCCACGGTCCCGGCCACGCCGCCCTCGGCGGTCGCCTCGGGTCTGCGGGCTGAGCGCTGGCGGCTCCGCGCCCGGGGCCTGCGGGCCTTCGTCCGGCGATTCGGCAGCCGGCCGGACGGCGTGCTGGGCCTCGTCATCCTCCTCATCTTCGCGGTCCAGGCGCTCGCGCCGCAGCTGTTCGTCGGTCCGTTCCAGACCGTCACCACGGCGACCGGCAGCGCCCTTGAGCCGCCATCGGCGGCCCATCTCCTCGGAACGGACGAGCTGGGGCGCGACTTGCTCAACATGACCGTTCACGGCGCGCGCATCTCGATGTCGATCGGGTTCATGGCGACGCTCATCACGATCTTCGTGGGCGCTCTCATCGGGGTCGTATCCGGCTTTGTCGGCGGGCGCGTCGACAGCATCCTGATGCGCCTCACGGACTTCTTCCTGGTTCTGCCGACGTTCGTCCTGGCAATCATCCTGGCGCCGGTCATCCTGGACATCATCGGGGTGGATGCCGAGCTGTTCGGGATGCGCGCGACCCTGCTGGTGATCGTCGTCGTCATCGGAGTGACGTCGTGGGCGACGACCGCCCGCATCATCCGCTCGCAGACGCTGTCGATCCGCGAACGGATGTTCGTCGACCGGGCGCGGGTGATCGGCAGTGGGCCGGGCCATATCATGCGCCGCCACATCTTTCCCAACGTCGTCAATCTCATCGTCGCCCAGTCGGTCATCACCTTCGCGACGGCGGTATTCACCGAGACCAGCCTCTCGTTCATCGGCCTCGGCGATCCCTTCGCGCCGTCCTGGGGCCAGATCCTGGATTCCGCTCAGGGCTCGGGCGCGCCGGGTCTCGGGGCGTGGTGGTACTTCGCCCCGCCGGCCATCTGCGTCGTCCTCGTGGTCCTCGCCTTCACGCTCGTCGGGAACGCCCTTGACGACATCCTCAATCCAAAGACGGCGATCCGCCGATGAGCGAGCAGCCGGACGCCTTGCGGGTCGCCGAGCAGGCCCGCGACGCCGAGCAGGCCCTTCAGGCGGAACGGGCAGGCCTTGCCGCGACGCGCGGCCGGCGGCAGTGGCCGCTGCCGAAGCAGGCGGATCCATCGGCACCGCTGCTGGTCGTCCAGGATCTGCGGACCCACTTCAAGCTCGAGTCTGGCTGGGTCCGGGCGGTCGATGGCGTCAGCTTTCGCCTGAACGACGGGGAGGCCCTGGGGATCGCCGGGGAGTCGGGCTGCGGCAAGACGACGACCGCCCTGTCGCTCGTGCGCTTGCTCCCCTCGAACGCCCGGATCCGCAAGGGCAGCAGCATCGAGCTCTTCGGGATCGATCTCGTGCCCAAGACGGAAGACCAGCTACGGCGCTATCGCTGGCGCGAGATCAGCATCGTCTTCCAGGGAGCGATGAGCGCCCTCAACCCGGTCCGTCGCGTCGGCGAGCAGATCGCCGAGCCGATCGAGTTCCGCCTGGGTGAGCCGAAGGAGCGGGCGCGCCGCCGGGCCGCGGAATTGCTGGAGCTGGTCGGCATCCCGCGCAAGCGGGCCGAAGCCTACCCGCATGAGCTCTCGGGCGGGATGCGCCAGCGGGTGATGATCGCGATGGCGCTCGCATGCGATCCCGCCATCGTCATCGGCGATGAGCCCACCACGGCACTGGACGTCATGGTCCAGGCCCAGATCCTCAGGTTGCTGGAGCAGCTTCGCCAGGAGCTCGGCCTCTCGCTCATCCTCATCACCCATGACCTGTCGGTCATCGCCGAGACGTGCGACCGGACGCTCGTGATGTACGCCGGAAGGGTCGTCGAGGAAGGGCCGGTCCGGACGATCTTCAGCGCGCCGCGTCACCCCTACACGAGCAAACTCCTCGGCGCGTTTCCGAGCATCCAGGCCGATCGGCGCAGCCTTGACACGATCCCCGGGCTGCCACCCGACCTGCGCGACCCACCGTCAGGCTGCCGATTCCATCCCCGCTGCCCGGCAGCCATGGCGGTCTGCAAGGAGATCGTGCCGCCAGAGGTCCTCTTCCCTGACGGGGTCCGCGTGGCCTGCCACCTCCATCCGCCCGGACGCGATGGTGGTCGACTGGTGAGCGCCGCCGACGTGGCGTCTCGGCGAGCGTCGGCATGAGCGACCTGCTCCGGGTCGAAGGGCTCCAGGTCCACTTCCCCATCGGCGGGAACGTGATCGATGTGCTGCGTCGCCGTCCCCGGGGCGCGGTCCGTGCCGTCGATGGTATCGACCTGACCCTGGCCCGAGGCGAGGTCCTGGCCCTGGTCGGGGAATCCGGTTCGGGCAAGACGACCACCGGCCGGGTCATCGTCAAGCTCACCCGTCAGACGGCCGGCACGGTCACGTTCGATGGCGTCGACGTCTCGTCGTTGTGGGGTACGCGGGCGCTGCGTGAGTACCGGCGCCGCGTCCAGATCATCTTCCAGGACCCGTACGAGACGATCAATCCGAAGCAGACCATCTACGATTTCGTGGCAGAGCCGCTGGAGGTGAACGGTCTCGCACCGCGCCTCGCCGACCGTGAGGCGCGTGTCCGATCGGTTCTCGAGTCGGCCGGATTGCCGTGGAACTTCGCGTTCCGCTATCCGCACGAGCTGTCGGGCGGTCAACGGCAGCGCGTCGTCATCGCCGGGGCCCTGGTCATGGGCCCGGACCTGATCGTGGCCGATGAGCCAGTCTCCATGCTGGATGTCTCGATCCGGACCGAGTTGCTGCGGCTCATGCTCGCCCTGCGCCACGAGCGTGGCCTGACCTACCTGTTCATCACCCACGACCTGTCGCTGGCCTGGGTCATCGCGGACCGGATCGCTGTCATGTACCTCGGCAAGATCATGGAGATCGGTCCGGCCGACAAGGTCATCCGATCACCGCGGCATCCGTACACGTCCGCCCTGGTATCCGTGGCTCCGACGCCGGAACCGCCGACGCCCGGGATGCGGGCCAGCCGAACGATCCTCGAAGGCGAGACGCCGGATGCCGCGCACATCCCGCCGGGCTGCCGCTTCCATCCCCGATGTCCGGTCGCGTTCGATCGCTGTCGGGTGGAGGAGCCGCCGCTGTTCGACCTGGGCGCCGGCCAGTCGGCCGCCTGCTGGCTGGCCGAGGACGCGGCCCGGCCGGTCGCGGACACCGTCCTGTCCGCTCAGACGGTGGCGGAGCCGCCACCACGGTGAGTGAGGATATGAACGAGACGCCCATGCTTTCCTCGGCTCGCATCGCGGACCTTTTGGCCGCGGCCGCGACGACCCTCGTGGCCGAGCTCGGCGCCCTCGGCGCGGACGGTGGGTGGCGACCGGAGCCGGGCGAATGGAGCGCAAATGAGTGCATCGGCCACCTCATCGAAGCGGAGCGTCGCGGGTTCGCCGGCCGCATCCGCCGGATCCTGGCGACCGACCGGCCCGATATCCCGCCCGACCTGGAAGGCTGGGATCCACCGACCGTCGCGGCTGCCCGCGAGGATCAACTCCGCGATGGCACGGCCCTGGCCGCCGAGTTCGCCGGCCTGAGGGCTGATGGCGTGCTCCTGGTCAGGTCGCTCCGGACAGCCGACCTGGCTCGGGTCGGCATCCATCCCGATGTCGGCCCATTGCGGGTCGATGAGGTCCTCGGCGAGTGGGTCCACCACGACCGCAACCATATCCGGCAGTTGCTGGCCGTGACCCAGGCCCGCGTCTGGGCGCAGATGGGCAACGCTCGGCGGTTCAGCCTTGAGGACATCTGACCGCACCGCCCGCACCCGCCCCGGCGTCCACGGAACGGACTTCGCCCACCGAAGGTGGATAATGCGGGGGTAACCGCGAACGTTCAGTCGCAGGGATCGACGGATGGCCAAGGAGAACGACCATGGGCGAGAAGACGACCAACGGGCGTGATGGCATGGACGGAGAGGCTGCCAAGGGGGCTCGCCTCACGACGCGCCAGGGCCATCCCGTCTACGACAACCAGAACCAGCGGACGATCGGCAGTCGCGGACCCGCGACGCTGGAGAACTACCACTTCCTCGAGAAGATCAGTCACTTCGACCGCGAGCGCATCCCGGAGCGCGTCGTCCACGCCCGCGGGTTCGTGGCCCACGGCACGTTCGAGGCCTACGGCTCCATCGGTGGCGATCCCGCCTCGAAGTACACGCGGGCCAAGCTCTTTCAGACGAAGGGCAAGCAGACGCCCATCGTCATCCGGTTGTCGACCGTGATCGGCGGCCGTGACTCGTCCGAGGTCGCTCGCGATCCGCGTGGCTTCGCGGTGAAATTCAAGACGGAGGACGGCAACTGGGACCTCGTAGGCAACAACCTGCCGGTTTTCTTCATCCGTGACGCGATCAAGTTCCCTGACGTCATCCATGCGCTGAAGCCGGATCCGGTCACCTTCCGCCAGGAACCGAACCGGATCTTCGACTTCATGAGCCTGACGCCCGAATCGATGCACATGCTGACCTGGCTGTTCAGCCCGCGCGGGATCCCGAAGGACCACCGCCACATGGACGGCTTCGGGGTGAACACGTATCGGATGGTCAACGCGACCGGCGAAGGCGTCCTCGTCAAGTACCACTGGAAGACGCAACAGGGGATCGAGTCGCTCACCCAGGCGCAGGCCGACGCGATCCAGGCCACGGAACTCGGCAGCGCCTCGAAGGATTGTCACGAGGCCATCGAGCGCGGCGATCACCCCCGCTGGGAGCTCAACGTCCAGATCATGTCGGACGACGAGCACCCGGAACTCGACTTCGATCCGCTCGATGACACGAAGACCTGGCCGGAGGACGTCTTCCCACTGCGGCCGGTCGGGATGATGACCCTGAACCGGAACGTCGAGAACTTCTTCGCGGAGAACGAGCAGGCTGCGTTCGGGACCGGAGTCCTCGTCGATGGGCTTGAGTTTTCCGACGACAAGATGCTGAGTGGCCGAACGTTCTCCTATTCCGACACGCAGCGCTATCGCGTCGGGCCGAACTATCTGCAGCTCCCGATCAATGCACCGGTCATCCCCGTCAGCACGAACCAGCGCGACGGGCAGATGGCGTATCGGGTCGACGGCACGGGCCGTAACCCGCACGTGAACTACGAGCCGAATTCGACGGGCGGCCTCAGCGAGGCGGATCCAGCGGGTCCGCCATACGAACCCGAGATCCACGGTCGCCTTGTTCGCACGAAGATCGAACGAACGAACGACTTTGCCCAGGCCGGCGAGCGCTACCGGACGATGCCGGACTGGGAGCGCGAGGACCTCGTGGCCAACATGGTCGGGCTGCTGAGTCGGTGCGAGCGCCAGATCCAGGACCGGATCGTGGGTCTGTTCGCGCAGTGCGACGCCGACTACGGGGCGCGGGTCGCTGCTGGTCTCGGCATCCCTTCGCCGACGGCGGCCGTGACCGCCTGACCCACGCTCATCGCTGATCCGCGGCGCGTGCGCCGCGGATCAGCAGCGCGTCACGCCAGGTCCGGCCAAGCACCTCGATGAGCTCAAGGCGGTCCACGGCCGCCGCCGCGTCACCTCCCACCGCCACCGCGCCGTGGCGCTCGAGCAGGACCGTGTTCGCGAACGGCTCGGGCGGCTCGGCAAGAACTGCCGCGATCCGGCCGGCGAGTTCGGCGCTGCCCATCTCGCCGAATGGCAGGTATGGGAGGCGCGGCAACAGAAGGGCCGTTTCCGGCAGCGCCGCCGGATCGGGTACCTCGCCCGCGAGCGTGAGCGCCATCAAGGCCGGCAGATGGGCGTGGGCGATCGCGCCGACGTCGGGCCGGGCGCCGTAGATCGCGAGATGGATGCGCAGGTCTGAGGAGGCGGCGAGACCTGATGGCGAGCGGGCAGGCTCAAGCCCGGTGCCCGCGTCGTGACCCAGCCGGACGACGACGAGGTCGCGCCGTGTCAGCTCATCCTTGCGCCGCCCGGTCGGCGTCACGAGCATTCGCTGGTCGTCGAGTCGCACGGACAGGTTGCCCTCGCCCGCCGCGATGAGGCCGCGGGCACCCAGGCGGCGCCCGGCCGCGATGATCGCCTCGGCGGCCACCGATGCATCCACGGCCGCATTCTACGGCAGCGCCTGAGCGCCGTCGGTCCCGTACCATCCGCCAGTGACGACGGACCCGCTGCCCAGCGACGCGACCGCCCACGCCGTGGCATCGTCGCCGGCGCGCGCGAATCACCGCTCGGAGACCCCGCTCACCGAGAACCGCGACTTCAAGGTTCTCCTGACCTCGCAGGGCATCTCGTCCCTGGGCGACGCCGTCAGCTTCACGGCCCTGCCGCTGCTCGTCCTGGCACTGACCGGGTCGGGTTTCGCCATGGGCATCGTCGGTGCGGTGCAGACGCTGCCCGATCTCGTCTTCGGGATGGTCGCCGGCGCACTCGCCGACCGCAGCGACCGCAAGCGGATGATGCTCCTGGCGGACCTCGGGCGAGCCGTGCTCACGGCACTCATCCCGATCTCGATCGCCCTTGGTGGACCGACGATGGCCGTCATCCTCCTGGTGGCGGCTCCCCTCAGCGTCCTCCGATCGCTCTTCCTGGCCAGCTATACGGCTTCCGTCCCGGCCGTCGTCGGGCGGACCCAGATCGGCCGTGCGAACTCGTACTTCGAGGCGATCTACTCGGTCGGCTTCATGGTCGGCCCGGCGATCGCGGGGGTGCTGGCCTCGACCATCGGGCCGGGTCCGACGCTCGCCATCGATGCCGTCTCGTTCGCGCTTTCCGCCATCGGCCTGTTGTTGGTGCGACGCGATCTGCGCGCCCCGGTCGATCGCCCTCGTGGGCCCTTGTTGAGCGAGATCCGCGAAGGGATCGACTACATCGCACGTGATCCGACATTGCGCAGCGCCATCCTCTTCTGGGGAGCCGTCTCGATCCTGACCGCCCCGCTCGTGTCGGCGCTCGCGGTCCACATCACGCGCGACCTGGGCTACCCGCCATCGATCCTCGGCCTGGTCCTGACCGCCTATGGTGTCGGCACCGTGGTTGGCGCCCTCGTCAGCGCCCGGACAGGGACGCGCGGCTCGGTCGCTCCGTTCCTGCTGGGTGGGACCCTTGTCACGGCTGCCGCACTCATCGTCCTCGCCATCACGCCCGAGGTCCCGGTCATGGTCGTGGTGTCGATCGCCTCGGGCATCGCCCAGTCCATGGTCCTGCTCACCTACCTCACGCTGCGCACGGTCTATTCGCCCGATGCGCTCATGGGACGGATCGGCAGCACCGCCCGGACCATCTCACTGGGCCTGCAGCCGATCGGTCTGCTGGTCGGCGGCGCGCTCATCGACCTCACGAGCGGCTCGACGACAATCGCCTTCATGGGGATCTCCATCGCCCTCGTCAGCCTCGTCTTTGCGCCCGTCAGGGCGTTGCGCCGCGCGACCCTCCAGCCCGTTCGCTTCGACTGAGGATCGCACCCCGGTCAGGCGGCGGCGGCCAGAGTGATCCTGGGATCCGACGCGAACTCGAAGCGGACGACGCAGGCGTCGCATCGGAGGTCGGCGCGGTCATCGTCGACCGCCAGTGGGGCGGCACACCAGGGGCATTCGACGGTCAACATCGGCTTCATGACTCCTGTGTCTCCAGTGGATCGGGTTCACCCGGAGTCTCGCTCGAGCTTGTGACAGCTACCCTGTCACCACCACCGGGCTCCGTAGCGGAAACAGTCGGGCAGGTGGTCGTCGACGAGGCCGATGCTCTGCATCAGTGCGTACACGATGGTCGGGCCGACGAATCGGAAGCCCCGCCGCCGCAGGTCGGCCGACAGCGCGTCCGAAGCCCTGGTGGTGGCCGGTACATCGGCCGCGGTGGCGGTCGGCGGCAGCCGCCGCGGCGGCGGCGGGATGATGGACGCGAGGTAGGCACCAAACGACCCGAACTCCTCGGCGGTGGCCAGGAAGGCCGTGGCATTGCCGATGGTCGACTCGACCTTGGCCCGGTTGCGGACGATCCCGGCATCGGCCATGAGCCGTGCTCGGTCGGTCGTATGGAAGGCGGCGACGACGACCGGCTCGAACCCTCGGAACGCGGCGCGAAAGGCAGCCCGTTTGTGCAGCACCGTCGACCAGGACAGTCCAGCCTGGAACGATTCCAGGGCCAGTCGCTCGAAGAGGTCCGTCTCGTCGCGCACCGGCATGCCCCACTCATCGTCGTGGTACGCGACCATCAGGAGATCGGGGAAGGACCTGTCCGCGCCAGCCCAGGGACAACGGGGTCGAGGCTCGATCACGAGACCACGATACCGTCCGGTCAGGGGATGGGCGCGGTCGCGAAGAGGGTGCTCCGGAGCAGCGGATCGCTCGTTGGACGGCGGGCGTTGAAGACCGAACGGAAGACCTCGCCGGAGACTTTCTTCGTGCCCGCGTCTCCGATGAGCGTCACACTGACGAGCCGGCCGGATACCCCGCGATCGCGCAGGTCGAGCGCCCTCAGCAGCCCGACGTTGGTGCGCGGGTCGGCGGCGAACCAGGCCGACAACTGGTCGAGGGAATAGGTCCTCGTCGCCCAGGTGGCGTACGGGGCGCCAGCGTCGTAGGAGACTCCCTCCGGGGTCCGGTCGGACGATCCGCGCAAGTAGCTGACGGCCCTCGCGACCTTCACGCCCGTCGAAGCGGTGTAGACGTTCTCGTTGTTCTCCGTCGCTCCGCCGGCCGTGGAGTGGAACATCGTGTTGGCGATCGTCGAGCCTTTCATGAGGACAGCGCCGGCGGTCGCCCCGATGATCGCGTTGATGGTCGCCTTCTCCGCCAGGACGCCCCGATAGACCTGTGAGCTCGAGCCGTCCCGCACGTCGTAGAACGACACGCCCGGCCGCAGGCGTCGTGCCGCGTATGACCGGGCGGCCACGGCCTGAGCCTCGAGCGCGGCAGCAGGCCAGGTCGACGGCATCTCCACCGGGACGACGCCACCGAGGTAGGCCTCCAGGTCGACCTCGTTGACGACCGTCACGGTCGGGGCGCTGGCGGACGCGATGATCCGGAGGATGCCGCGGTACTGGTCGTACGTGGTCGGTTTCGACCAGACCTGGAGGCGGCTCGTGCTCGCCGCACCACGGATGACGAGCGTCACGGGCTTCGGGCCGTCGTACAGGTTGGTCCCGTCCGGGCCGTCGATGATGACCCGCCAGGTGGTCCGCGTGCCGGTCGTCAGCGCGATCGTCGTCGGGATGAGACGCAGCCGGCCGTCGACCGGGAAGGTGGCGTCGATGCCGTCGATCGTCCACGGCGTCAGGCGCCCGTACGCGATGAACGGGACGGCGACGGTCGCCTTCCACCTGGACAGGATGAGGACCCGGATCAACGTGCCCGGAACGACCTGTCCGAGTGTCGCGCCCTGGTAGTAGTGGGTGAGGATCGTGGTCGAGTCCTGGCCGGCTGTGGCGCGGCCGCGGGCGCCGTACTGAGACATCCCGACACCGTGACCAAAGCCACGACCGTAGAACGTGACCGTCGCACCAAGCACGATCGGATCCGGCACCGGGGTCGCGGCCGGGGTCGCGGTCGCGGTCGGGGCCGGCGAGGGGGTCGGGGCCGGCGACTCGCTCGGGGTCTGCGACTCGCTCGGGGTCTGCGACTCGCTCGCGAGCGTCGGGGACGGCGTCGGATCGGCCGCCCGGACAGTCGCTGCGGAGCCACCGAAGCTGCCAAGGAGGGCCACAAGGATGGCCGCCATGACGGCGGACACGACGGTCATCGGCTCGGTCGGGCGGCGCCGGTGGCTGGTTGGACGGGTCTGCATCGGGTTCCTCGGTGCGATCGACATCGAGGATGGCCGTTCGCGCGGCGTCCGGGCATGGCTCGGGGGGACTATTCGCACGCACCCGAACGGACTATCGCCAGTACCCTGTGTGCGTGTTCCTGCGCTGCTTCCTGGGCCACGGCGCCGCCGGCACGGCCGCCTCGATGGCGCCGTTCGTGGTCGGCCTTCGCGCCCGAGGGATCGTCGCCGAGGCCATCCAGCTGCCTCGCCGGCGCGCGGAGGATGCCCTCCCAGCCTTCAACGCGGCCGTCCCCCTGGCGGAGGACGTCGTCGTGGGCGGCCACTCATTCGGCGGTCGAGTCGCGAGTCTCGCGGCGGCAGAGCCCGGTGCCCCTTATGCCGCCCTCGTCCTGTTCAGTTACCCGCTCCACCCGCCCGGTGCGCCGGAGCGGACGGAGGCTCGCATCGCCCATTGGCCGGCCATCCGGTGTCCGGTCCTGCTGCTGTCGGGAGAGTCCGACCCGTTCGCCCGGATCGACCTCCTGCACGCGGCCGTGCAGTCTCTCGCGACTGCCCGCCTCGTGACGTATCCGCGTCTCGGCCACACCCTGAAGCCGGTACTGGATGAAGCCCTGGACCGCGTCGCCGCGTTCCTCGACGAGCTGGCGGCGACCGACGAGCGGGCGGTGATCGGCTAGCGGGCGGCCATCACCTCGATCTCGACGCGGCAGTTCTCGGCCAGGGCGGTCACGCCCACCGTCGCCCTGGTCGGAGGCTCGCTCGGGAAGTACTCGCGATAGACGGAGTTCATCGCCGCGAAGTCGCCGAACTCGCGCAGGTAGACGGTGCACTTCACGACATCGCTGTAGTCCAGGCCGACGGCATGCAGCAGGCGACCGACGTTTTCGAGCATGGCGCGGGTCTCTGCCTCGATGCCGCCGGGCACGGCACCATGCGTCCCCGGGATGTCGCCGACCTGGCCGGCAAGGAAGACGAAGCCGTTGGCCTCGACCACCTTGGAGAAGGGGAGTGCGCCAGGTTCGAGGCCAGGCAGGTTCGGGACGGTCTTCGGCACGAGGGATCCTCCAGCGATGTGGTGTTCGATGGCCAGAGTAACCCCGGCGGGGCGGAGTCCCATCGCGGCCTCAGGCGATGTCGAGGATCCGGTACCGTCGCTCGCCGGCCGGTGTCACCACGACCACGTCGTCTCCGACGTTGTGCCCCACGAGAGCGCGTCCGACCGGCGACGAGGATGAGATGCGACCGGCGGCCGGGTCGGACTCATCGGCGCCCACGATGGTGTAGGCGACGGGATCCCCCTCGTCGTCGATCGTGACCACGGATCCCAGACCGACGCGTGATCCGGCGGCCGGCGCCTCGACGATGACCGCGATACGCAGGCGTGCCTCGATCGCGCGGACGCGGCCTTCCAGGAAAGACTGCTCCTCTCGCGCCGCGTGGTACTCGCCGTTCTCCTTGAGGTCGCCATGCTCCTTGGCCGTCCGGATCCGCGCGATGACCTGCGGGCGCTTGATCGCGGTCAACTCGTGGAGTTCGGCCTGGAGCCGCGCGGCGCCGTCGGCGGTCAGCGCCTCCGGCGCCGGTGGAGGAGCGGGCGGTGACGCGGTCCAGCCAGCGGGTCGTTCCGGGGTCGCCGATCCGCGCGTCGCGGACGTCCGGGCGACGGGAGTCGCGACGCGCCGCTTCCGAGGCTCGATAGGCTCACCGCGCGCTCCTTCCGCGTCCCCATCGGCCAGCTGGACGACGTGCGTGGGCGGCGCAGGCGGCTCGACAGGGTCGGCCAGCAGCGAACCAGTCAGGCCGGTCGCCTTCCGCTCGCCGGTCGGGCGCCGCAGGTTGGCCCACGGCAGGATGACGGTGGTGTCCGGCAGGGCCCCTCGCTCGGCAGCCGGGATCCCTTCAGCGAACGCGGTCAGCAGGGCGTCCTCGTACTCCTCCGTGGCCGCGGTCGGTGCCCACCAGACGCGGAGCGTGTCCGGGGATCTCAGCGTCCTGAGCCAGTGGCCGCTCGAATTCGGACGCCGCTCGCCCAGCTCGGTCTTGGCCATGGCCGCCAGGCGACGAGGGATCGAGACATCGGAGGCCCCGATGTAGAGGACCGTCTGCGACGGCCACCAGAACGACCCGAGTCGTGCGGCGAGCGCGCGGGACACGGGTCGAACACCGTCGAGGTGGAGCGACTCGACGCGCTCGATCCACTTGCCGACACGGGTCAACTCGATCGGTGCGCTCGCCACTGACGCCGGCGATTCCACGATGAAGACACCCGGTCCGTGGGCCGGGATGGGTCGTCCCCACACCGCAGGTCCATCGGCCAGAAGCCCGACGGAGCGTAGGAGAGCGGCGGCGCTGGTCTCTTGAGTCATCGGCCGATGGTACAGGCGACGGGCCCGCGCTATGGTGCGGCCACCATGTCGCCTATCACTCCCTCGTGAGATCGGCCGTCCAGAGGCCACTCCTCCTCGTCGGCTTCAGTGTCGTCGCCCTGGCCGGCTGGATCGGCCTGTCGCCACTCCTGGCCGTGCCTGGGCGGTCCACGGTCGCCGTGGCCCCCAACGGGACCGCTTCGGTCGTGCCGGGCAGGTCGATAACGACGAGCTCCCTGCCGGGCCCATCGAGGAGCGCCGGGATATCGACGGCCCCGGACTCCTCACCGACGTCGACCGAGAGCGCCGGGCCTGGCACGACCGGCCTCCCAGGCGAACCGCGGCCGCCCCTCGCAACGCCGCGGCCACTCGCGACGCCGCGGCCATGGCTCGGGATCCCAAGCGGGACTCCGTCGATGCGCCGCACGCTGGACGCCTGGCTGCCTCGTCTGCGCGCGCGATCCGGGATACCCGGCGTCTCGGCGGCGATCATCTTCCCGGACGGCTCCATGTGGGTCGGAGCCTCCGGCCTGGCCGATGTCGCAGCCAGACGACAGGTCGGCCCGGACACCGCCTTCGCTGTCGCGAGCATCTCGAAGACGTTCACGGCTGGGCTCATCCTCGCCCTCGTGGAGGACGGTCGGATCGACCTCGACGTGCCGGTCGTCACCTATCTGCCAGGACTGGTCATCGACCGCGGGATCACCGTCCGACAGCTGCTCGACCACTCCAGCGGGTTGCGCGACTACTTCTTCCACAAGAACATCGACGCGGCGTTGCTCAAGGAGCCGGGCCGGCGCTGGGATGCGGCCGATGCGCTCCGCTACGTCGGCAAGCCGTACTTCAAGCCCGGCACCGGCTGGCATTACTCGAACACGAACTACCTCGTCCTGGGCATGCTCGCGGAGCGGGTCGGTGGCGCGTCCGTGGCCGCGCAGTTGCGCGAGCGGTTCATCGATCCGCTCGGGCTGGCCGACACGTACTACCAGGCCGTCGAGCGGCCCCGCGGCCCCACCTCGCACGGATACCGGTTCTCGGGGGCCGGCAGGACGTTGCCGCCCATCGACCTGTCGGATGGCACGACGGTCGTGCCGTTCACCTCGGTCGTCACTGCGGCTGGTGCGGCCGGGTCGATCGCGACCAGTGCCGGCGACCTCGCACGTTGGGCCCAGGCGCTGTATGGCGGCACCGTCCTCGGTCCGGAGATGCGCGAGGCGATGCTCGCGCACGTCCTGCGAACGACCGCCTACGAACCGTCCAGCGGCTACGGGCTGGGCGTCCAGGTCGTCACGATCGACGGTCACGCCACGCTCGGCCATTCCGGGCGTCTGCTCGGTTTCAGCGCGGTCATGCGCTGGCTGCCGGACGAGGGGGTGGCCATCGCGGTCTTGACCAATCAGAGCCGCACCGACCCGAACGTCCTCCTTCGCGCGCTCCTGCGCATCGGGCTGCAGCAGCCGTCCGACTGCGCGACCTGCCCCATCCGCCGATAAGTTCGATGGGGACCGGCCCTCCCGCCGCCCCCGTACCAGCGCCGCCTCCGCACGGGTACTACCGGGTCTTCCCAAGCCGCCGTGGCTGGCGGACACTGGCGCAACGCCAACAGTGGCTGGGGACGGCGATGCAAGTCAACGCCTATACGAGCGGCGGGATGGCCAGCGGGACGCTGGCGCACCCGGGATCCCTGCGCGACGCGCTCGAGACTTCGGACGGCCTGCCGCTGGATGGTGCCGCGTGGCAACCTCTCGAGGCCGCCACGTCGCAATCGGCCGGTTCGATGGTGATCCCCATCGACGACGTCCTGATCGCGGTTGCCGACGACGACCCAGATCCTCCGGTCCACTCTGCCTGGCACCATGTCCGTCTCGAATCCGGACCGTACACGGTCGAAGGCGATCTCGCGACGATGCCCGGCTTCGATCCTGGCCGTGCACTTACCAGACCGTCAGGCGAGTTCGTCCTGTTGCACGACATCCGCCTGTCGGTCCGCGATCGTCCCGAGGCAGGGGTGGCGACGGGCGCCCACGCCCTGATCAATCGCTTCGCGGTGGAACACATCCAGGCGGAGCTTATGCTCGGGTTCTTCTTCCCGGGCGCCGCGGTCGACGCGACCGGCGGCATCGGCGGGGTGGGCTGACCCGGGCTGACCCGGGCTGACCCGGGCCGACCAGGCGCCGACCAGGCGCCGACGCGGGGCGGTCAGCCGCCGCTGCCGGCTCCAGCACGGCGTCGGACGGGCTTCCGATGAGCGTGATGCTCCGGGCTTGTCCGAGCATGCCCGGCCCGTGCGCCGAGCGGTCGCGGCTCCGCGTCCCGGTCCGGGATGAACCCGTCCTCGACGGTCCACGGGATGGCCTGCTTGAGCATCCGCTGGACGCCCCGCAGCAGGTCCGTCTCATCGATGCACACCAGCGAGATCGCCTCACCCGTCGCGCCTGCCCGGCCGGTCCGGCCGATCCTGTGGATATAGTCCTGCGGATTCCACGGCAGCTCGAAGTTGACGACGACCGGCAGGTCCTCGATGTCGAGACCTCGAGCCGCCACGTCGGTGGCGACGAGGACGCGGATCTCGCCGCTCTTGAAGCCCTCCAGAGCGCGTGTCCGTTCGGGTTGCGAGCGATCCGAATGGATCGCCACGGCCTCCAACCCTTCACGGTCGAGCCGCGCGGCGAGCCGGCTTGCCGCGAGCTTGGTCCGAGTGAAGACGAGTACCTGACGCAGCGCGCCCTTGCGGATGAGGTGCGCGAGCAGGGCCTCCTTGCGCTCGCGATCGACCGGGTAGACGAGCTGGCGGACGGCCTCGGCCGCGATGTTGCGGGCCGCCACCTCCACCGTCGCCGGATCACGCAGGATGCCGCCCGACAGGCGTCGGATATCGTCGGAGAAGGTCGCCGAGAACATGAGGTTCTGTCGTCGCGGCGGTAGCAGGGCGATGATCCGCTGGATGTCCGGCAGGAAACCCATGTCCAGCATCCGGTCCGCCTCATCGAGCACGAGGATCTCGACCAGGCCCAGGTTGGCCACCTTCTGCCCGACCAGGTCGAGCAGGCGACCGGGCGTGGCCACGAGGATCTCGATGCCGCCGCGCAGGGCCTTGATCTGGGGATCCATCGGGATGCCGCCGTAGACGACGGTGGAGCGCAGCGGAACGGTCCGCCCGTAGGTCCTGACACTCTCGTCGACCTGCATCGCGAGTTCACGGGTCGGGACGAGGATCAGGGCGCGGACCGGGTGACGGGCCGGGGAGAAGCTGGTGTTCGCGTGCGCCCGGAGACGGTCCAGGATGGGCAGGACGAATGCGGCGGTCTTGCCCGTCCCGGTCTGGGCCGCGGCGAGGACGTCGCGCCCCTCGAGGACGAGGGGGATGGCCGCTGACTGCACGGGTGTGGGGATCCGGTAGCCCTCGTCGGCCACCATCTGCACGAGATCGGCCGACAGGCCGAGCGAATCGAAGGTCAAGTGTCGCTCCTGTGTGGTCCCGCCGCGGGCACCGGGTCGGAGCGCGACGGCGGCCCGGTCACCGTGCGCCACAGAGGGCGGCCGTTGACGAGCCGCCCGGAGCATAGCCGAAATGCGTAGGATCGGACCGTGACCGCCACCGGGACCCGCGCGCTGGAACTTGCCCGCAGCGCTGGCATCGAGCACCACATCCACGCCTACGAGTCGCCGCCGCGGCGTGGTCGCGAGCGCGACGACCGGCCAAGCTATGGGCTGGATGCCGCAACCGCGCTCCATGTGGTGCCTGCGCGCGTCTTCAAGACGCTAGTGGCCGAGGTGGACGATCGGATCGTGCTGGCCGTCGTGCCGGTCGATGGCGAGCTTGACCTGAAACGACTGGCCGACGTGTGTGGTACACGCCGAGCCATCCTCACCGAGCCCGCCGCTGCTGAGCGGGCCACCGGCTATGTCGTCGGCGGGATCAGCCCACTCGGGACCCGCCGACCGTTGCCGGTCGTCATCGATACGTCGGCGTTGGCCTTCGACACGGTCTTCGTCTCGGCCGGTCGACGCGGCCTGCAGCTCGAATTGGCAGGCGCCGACCTCGTTCGCCTGGCCGACGCGACCGTTGCCGTCATCGCGCGCCCGCATGCGCGCCAGTACCATGCGTCCATGACTACCGCGACGTCCCTTCCGTTCACCGGCGATGACGACGCCGACCGACTGCTCGTCGATGAGCCGTTCGCCCTCCTCGTCGGGTTCGCGCTCGATCAACAGGTGACGGTCCAGAAGGCCTTCAGCGGTCCGGCAGAGCTCAAGCGCCGCCTCGGGCACCTTGACGCTGCACGGATCGCCACGATGGACCCAGGCGTGCTGGACGTCGTCTTTTGCGAGCGCCCGGCGCTGCACCGCTTCCCGAGCTCCATGGCCGGCAAGGTCCAGGCGCTGGCGGCAGCGATCGCCAACGACTACGGCAACGATGCCCGACGCGTCTGGACGGAAGCGACCGACGGCAAGGACCTTGAAGCGCGACTCCTGGGGTTGCCCGGGATCGGCGCCATGAAGGCCAAGTCACTCATCGCCGTCCTCGGCCTTCGGCTGGGCGTCCGCCCGCCGGGCTACGGCGACGTGGCGCCGACGTGGCCGACCCTGGGCGATGTCGACTCGGCCGAGGCGCTGGCTACCTACCAGGCCGGCAAGCGGGCGCACAAGGCGGCCCTGCGCGCCGCCGGCGGTGACTGATCCTAGAACGCTGAGGGCGTGCCGGGTGTACGCTAGTTGCACATGCAACTAGATAGGAGCCCGGGATGAACGAGCAAGTCAGGTATGCGCTGGCCACCGGCCACGTCATCGATGTCACGACCACCGGCGGCCGCTCCGGTCAGCCACGGCGCATCGAGATCGTCTTTCACAACTTCGGTGGCCGGCTGTACATCACCGGCATGGCCAGTGCCGATCGGACGAGGGCGTGGTTGTTGAACCTGGCCGCGGATCCCAACTTCACGTTCCACCTCAAGGGTAAGGTCCAGGCCGACCTGCCGGCGACCGCACGCGTCATCGCCGACGAGGCCGAGCGACGAGCCGTGTTCGCCGAGGTCGTCAAGGTCTGGGCAGGTCAGGATATCGAGACGATGACCAGGTGGAGCCCCCTGGTCGAGGTCACGATCGGGGATCTCGCCGCCTGATCGTCAGGACGGGCTAGACTTTGCGTCCCGTGTCCGACCAGTCAGACCCGTCCACGCCGATCCGACCGCGCCGGAAACGGCGATTCGTCCTTCCCGAGGACCACCACGATGAGCAGGCCACGACAACGGCCGGCATCGAGGCCTTCCTTGATGGACCAGTCGCCGCCGGACCCCGCCCTCGCGAGGCCGGCGGACCCCGTCCGCGCGGTGCCTCCGAACGACGTCCGCGCGGGGCCGGGGGACACCGCGCGCGGCGTCCGATCGAGATGGATACGCGGCCGGACTGGATGACCGCCCTGCGCCAGGAGGACGCCCGCCAGGCGCGGTACGGCCGGCCGACCTCGATCCTGCTTATCGAAGTCGGTGGCCGGCCGGACGAGTCGGCCATTGACAGCATCGCGCGCGACGTGGTTGACGTGATCCGAGCCGAAGCGCGTGAGACCGATCGCGCCGTGCGGATGGGCCCGGCGAGTTTCCGGCTGCTCCTGTCCGAGACGGGCGATGCGGCCGCGCGGACCCTGGCCGAGCGCCTCCAGCGAGGCTTCAGGGTGGTGCAGGAGCATCGGCCCCCCGACACGGAGTTGTCCATCGAGATCGCGACCGTATCGCGGGCCGGCTCGCTGGCGGACGCGCTGGTCGACGCCGAACGCCGGATGATGGCTCGAGCCCACCGGCGCTAGCGAGGATCAGTCGACCAGCGTTGCGACCAGGTGATCGAGCGCCGCCGCCGGATCGTCGGTCAGCCCGGTATCCGCACCCGTGCAGGGGCGCACGGTTCCGCATGGCGACGATCGTCATTCAGGGATACGCTTCGCGCATGACCGATTACGACGAACGATCCCTGCTCATCGAACTCGAGCCCGAGGCCGGCCGTCTGTACAACCGACACCTGGCCGTCACGCAGGAATGGTTCCCGCACGATTACATCCCGTATCGCCTGGGGCGCGACTTCGACAAGGAACCCTGGACGCCGGATCAGCCCCGCCTCACCGGGGTCGCCCAGACGGCCTTCGAGATCGGCCTGTTGACCGAGGACAACCTGCCCAGCTATCACCGACTCATCCACGGCATGTTCGGGAACGGCGATGGTGCCTGGATCGGCTGGGTCGGACGCTGGACGGCCGAGGAGGGCCGCCACGCGATCGTCCTGCGCGACTACCTCACGGTCACTCGCAACATCGATCCGATCGCGCTCGAGCGCGGCCGGATGGCGCAGCTCCAGCAGGGCTACGACCACGACGCACCCGACACCCTGCACGGGCTGGCGTACGTGACCTTCCAGGAACTTGCGACGCGGATCGCGCATCGCAACACCGGTCGCTACTCCGACGATCCGGTCGCCGACAAGATCATGGTCCGGATCGCCGCCGATGAGAACCTGCACATGGTTTTCTACCGCGACATCCTGTCGGCCGCCCTTGCCCTTGAGCCATCTGCGACGGTCTGCGCCATCGTCGACGAAGTCCTCGCCTTCCAGATGCCGGGAGCCGGGATCCCGAACTTCATCCGCAAGGCCGCCCAGATCGCCAAGGCCGGCATCTACGACCTCAGGGTCCACCGAGATGAAGTGCTCATGCCGGTCCTCCGCCACTGGCGGATCTTCGAGCTGACGAATCTCGACGCCAAGGCAGAGGCGGCACGTACGCGCCTGGCCGAACATCTCACCAAGCTGGACGACTCCGTTCGCCGGTTCGAGGAGCGGATGGCCCACTCGACCACGCCGCGGATCGGCACGGGCGGGAGCATCGTCGGCGGCTGACCCGCAGCAGGTTCGAAGACCCGGGCGAGAGGCGCCGATACCTCGCTAGACCGGGCCGTCAAAGGTGTCGCCCTTGGCCGAGTCGCCGCTCTGGTAGCCGGCCATGAACCATCGTTGGCGCTGGGCCGCGGAGCCGTGCGTCCACGAGTCGGGGTTCACCTGGCCGCCGGTCGACTGCTGGATCCGGTCGTCACCGACGGCCTTCGCCGCATCGATGGCATCGGCGATCTGGGCCTCGGTCAGCGGTTGGAGGAACTTGGTGGCCGCGGCGTGGTTCGCCCAGACCCGGGCGACGACGGTCCGTTCGCAGCGTCCCCCGGCCGGCCTGCACGCCGTCTGTCGGTCAGCTTCGCTGGGTGCCCTGTCCGCCCTGGTCGCGCAGAAACCGCTCGATATCGGAGATGAGGTCGTCGCCGGACGGCAGGCGCTGTTCGTCGTACATCGCCTCCAGTCTCTGGACATAGGTCCGCGTCGTCTCGTCCAGCCCCGCCGCAGCATCGAGCCGGGTCCGTAGCTCGCGGGCCTCCTCGGTCAGCTCGAGGGCCGGGATGTCGACGCCCAGGTGGTTGCCGAGCGTTCGCAACAATTCGGCGGCTGCCGTCGCGTAGGGACCGGACACGTAGTGCGGCACCTGCGCGAAGTACCCAAGCGCCGGGATCCCCGCTGCCGCGATCTCGAACTCGAGCGCGGACACCAGTGCGGATGGCACGCGCAGCGTCCCGGCCGGCCCCGCCACGACCTCGCCTCGGAGCAGGCCCGGGGAGGCTTCCGTGCCAAGGATCGGTACGGCACGCGTGTGGGGGACGGCGGCTGGGATCGCCCCGAGGCTGATCCATTCCACGACCCCAAGCTGGCCGGCCACCTCGATCATGGCGGAGCAGAATGCGCGCCACTGGTAGTCAGGCTCCGGGCCCACAAGGACCAGCACGTCACGCGTCTCGATGCGCCTGCGCCGGACGACGAGCTGGTGCCAGGTCAGCTCGGCGAGGCGGCCGTCGACGATCTCCAGCGGTGGGCGGCGAGCCCGGTAGTCGAACAGCTGATCGGCATCGAAGGAGGCGACCACCGCCCCATCGGCGGCCACGATCCCGAGCGCCGTCGTGGCCGCGGACCCAGCATCGACCCAGCCGTCGAAAGCAGCCACGAGGACTGGCGCGATGAGGTCATGCGGGTCGTCGAGGGTGTACAGGCTCACCGGGACAGGATAGGGCCACGCTCGCGGCCCCGCCTCGCCCCGCCCTTGACTGTCGTGCGTGGGTCGAGCAGCCAGCCTCGGGTACACTTCGGTGAATCGCATCCCATGTCGGTGCATCGAAAGGACGGATCGTGGCGAGGCATTCCAAGCACGAGCGAGAGCGCCGCAGCGCCGAGACCGAGCGCGTGAAGCAGATCGAGGCCGCGTGGATCGGCAGCCTGCCGGCAACCGCGGCGAAGGCATTCTCCGAATCCGTCGCCGCCGCCCGCGCGCGCCCACCGCAGGAGAAGCGACCGGACATGGCTCCCGGTACCGCACCCCGCCCGCCGCGCCCAGGCCACGAGCCGCGTCCGCCCAAGGAAGAGCGACCACGCCGATCCAACCGCGACTGAGATCGCGCAGCCGCGGTCGCGGCGCGACCCAGGAGGTCAGCGGCGACCGATCACCTCGCCGTGCAGGACCGTGAACCAGCCGTCCGCGCGGCCCGCCCAGTCGTGCCACGCACCGGCGATGCCGGCCAGCTCCGCGGTATCGCTCAGGCCTCGGTCGAGCGCCTGGTCGGCGAAGGCCGAGGTCGTCACCCGATCCGCCCACGTGCCGCCCCACCAGGCGCGGTCCTCCGGTGTGGCGAAGCACCAGGTCGACGCCGATGACGCGACGTCCTCGAAGCCGGCCGCACGAGCCCACGATAACAACCGGCGTCCGGCGTCAGGCTCGGCGCGGTTGCCGCGGGCGATCGCCTCATACAACTCCAGCCACCGATCGAGCAACGGCAGCGCTGGGAACCAGGTCATCGCCGCATAGTCGCTATCGCGGGCGGCCACGATGCCGCCGGGTACGCAGACGCGGGCCATCTCGGTGAGCGCCGCCACGGGATCCGTCAGGTGCTGGAGGACCTGGTGGGCGTGAACGACATCGAAGCTGGCGTCCGGGAATGGGAGAGCGTAGGCGTCGCCGCGTTCGAACATGACATTCGCCAGGCCCGCCGCGGCGGCATCTGCCCGGGCTGTCTCGAGCGGCGGCTCCACCCGATCGACGCCAACGACCACGCCGGGTGCGATCTGACGTGCCAGGTCAAGCGTGATCGTCCCAGGTCCACAGCCGACATCGAGGAGCGACTGTCCGGGCGCCAGGTGGGGCAGCAGGTAGGCGGCCGAGTTCTCGGCTGTTCGCCACCGATGAGACCGCAGGACGCTCTCGTGATGGCCATGCGTATAGGTATCGCGAGGTGTCGACATCATGTCAGCTCCGTGACGCTGCGGGAGGACGTGACGCAGCGGGCTTCGGCCCCGAGAATCGAAACGACCCGGGCCGACTGACAACCCGGGTCGAGGATCACGCTGGTTCGGCGGGCCGTTGATCGGCCCGCGCCGAGAGGATGGGGACTAGCCGCGCTGGCTGCGGAAGCAGTCGCTGCAATAGACAGGCTTACCGCTGGTTGGGCGGAATGGGACTTGGGCTTCCTTGCCACAGGATGAGCAGGTCGCCGCGAACATCTCACGCGGACCGCGATCGCGATCCCCGTAGCCGCCGCCGCCACCACCACCGCCGCCGCCATAGCTGCCGGCGCCACTGGAGTAGCCACCGCTCGAGCTGTAGCCGCCGGAGCTGCCACCGTACGAGCTGCCACCGCCATCACTGTTGCGGGCAGCCTTGCGGCTGGCGCGACACGACGGGCAACGGCGGGGCTCGGTGAAGCCACGCTGCGAATAAAAGTCCTGCTCGGATGCGGTGAACACAAATTCCTGTGAACAATCCGCGCAGGTCAGGTTCTTGTCGTTGTACACGAAAAAAGAAACTCCTCTCGATAGCCGACGCGATCCCTTCATCGGGTTCTCGCGTCAGTCGTGAGAGGAGTCCGAGTTGCGTCGTGCTTCGTATTTGGCCACAGACGCTCCCGTGGCACTACGC
>JANONZ010000157.1:0-1885 GCA_031421095.1 Thermomicrobiales bacterium | reverse complement strand
GAGGGCCGCGACGGCCGTCAGGAACCCGACGGACGCGGCGTCGTAGCCCGACGCGAGGGCCAGGAGGGGCAGGACCAGGGCGCCGGTCCCCATGGCGAAGGAGAACCCGAGGATGGCGACCGTCGCTGCCGCACGATCGCCGCCGGCTGGCACGACGGCCCTGGGCCCGCCCTCGGCCGGCTCGCCTCCCGGGTCTGGGGCCGCGTCCGTCACCGCTCGCCGCAGGGAGCCGATAGCCGCGTCGTGCCGGCGTCGACGGCATCGCCGCGGAGCGCCGTTTGGATCCCCTCGCCAGTGAGCGTCACGGGCGGGGCGACGCGGCGGCAGTGAGATACATGGACGCCTCTGGTGCGGGCCTAGACGGCCGGGTGCTGTGAATTATCGCGGGTGACGGAATCTTTGGCAAGAATTCTCTTTCGAGGCAAGGTTTATTGCATGTGCCCGCCCGAGCGCGCTATCCTGACTGCTCGGGCCCACCTTCACGACGATGACTGGAGATACACGTGCCGGAACCGGGAGCGACGGACGTGCGCGCACTTGACCATTGGTACGACGGTGGACCGCAGAGTCCGTCGTCGGGTGGATATCTCGACTCCGTGGATCCGCGCACCGGGTCGCTCTCGGCGCGGGTGGCCGACGGCTCGCCCGAGGATGTCGACGCGGCCGTCCAGAGCGCGACCACTGCGGCCCGCCAATGGCGACGGGTCGCACCGGCGGAGCGTGGGCGCATCCTGGTCGACCTCTCGCGCGCGATCCGTGCGTGCGCCGACGAGCTGGTCGCCCTCGAAGTCGCCGAGACGGGGAAGCCGCCAGCGCTCGCGTTCGCAGAGGTCGAGGGTGCCGCCGCCTATTTCGAGTTCTACGGCGGAGTCGTGAACGCCCCAGCGGGGGAGACAATCGATCTGGGTCCCGGGTTCCACTCGTACACGCAGCGCGAACCCTTCGGCGTCGTGGGAATCATCACGCCGTGGAATCTGCCCCTGAACCAGGCTGCTCGGGCCGCTGCGCCGGCCCTGGCCGTCGGCAACGCCGTGGTGCTGAAGCCCTCGTCGCTGACGTCAGCGACCTCGATCCGCTTGGCCGAGCTCGCCGCCGCGGCCGGGCTGCCGTCGGGTGTCCTGAACGTCGTCCTCGGCGGGGGCGCGACGGTCGGGCGCGCGCTAGCGTCGCATCCCGATGTCAAGAAGGTCGCCTTCACGGGCTCGGTCGAGGTCGGCCGCGAGCTCGGAGCGATCGCCGCAGACCGAATCATCCCGATGACACTCGAGCTCGGCGGCAAATCTGCCAATATCGTATTCGAGGACGCCGACCTCGAGCGGGCCGCAAAAGGCTCGGTGCGCGCGTTCACCCAGAACGCCGGCCAAGTCTGCTCGGCCGGCACGCGGCTCTTGGTCTCCGCGTCGGTCCACAATCGACTCGTTGCCCAGATGGTGGATCTGGTCAAGGCGATGCAGCCGGGCATCGACGTCGGGCCGCTGATCAGCGGTACTCAGTTTGACGTTGTCCGCCGATACCTCGAACTTGCCGAGAGCGAAGGTGCTGTCCCTCTAACCGGCGGGCACGGCGCCGTAGACGCGACCGCACCGGGCTTCTTCATCCCGCCGACCATCCTCGTCCAGGCGACGAATGGGATGCGGATCGCCCGGGAGGAGATCTTCGGGCCGGTCCTCGTCGTCATCCCGTTCGAGTCCGAGGAGGAAGCCGTGGCCATGGCCAACGACTCGGACTACGGCTTGGTAGCGGGTGTCTGGACCCAGGACATCTCGCGGGCTCTGCGCGTCGCCGACCAGCTCGAGGCCGGTCAGATCTTCGTCAATTCGTGGTCAACGGGCGCGGTGCAGACCCCGTTCGGCGGCTTCAAGGCGAGCGGCTACGGGCGTGAGAA
>JANONZ010000156.1:0-1603 GCA_031421095.1 Thermomicrobiales bacterium | reverse complement strand
CGGCCGATGGCCTCGCGGTCGGCGGCCGACAGCGCGAGCAACCCGCGGATGGCGGCGGCGATCGCGCTGGGGTCGGTCGGGTCGACGAGGACGCCGCAGCCGGTCTCGCGGACGATCCCGGCCATGCCCGGCAGGTCGCTGGCCACGATCGGGACGCCGGCCGCCATCGCCTCGAAGAGCTTGTTGGGCGTCGTGAGCCGGTGGTTCAGGGTGGTGGGCTGGATCGGCATCGCGACGACGTCTGCCGAGCCCACCCAGTCGAGGAGCTCGGTCGGCGGAACGGCCGGCAGGACCGCAAGCCGGCCGCCGAGCGCAGGGTCGGCGGCCCGTGCCTCGAGCTCCTCCTGGAGCGGCCCGTAGCCGAGGAGGACGAGCATCGCGGCCGGGATCGCCGGCAGAGACTCGATGAGTTGTTCGATCCCCCGGTCGCGGGCGAGACCGCCGTGGTAGAGGATGATCGGCACGTCCGGGCCGAGACCCAGCCGGTCGCGAAGTCGACGGGGCCGGGGGCCGGTCGACGCCTGCCGGTAGCTGCAGTTCATGACCACGAGCGGCGCCGTGACTCCGAAGCGTTCGGCCATGACTTCGGCGTATGGCTCATTGACCGTGATGACCCGGCTCGCCTGCCGGGCCCATCGCCGCTCCACCCGACCGAACTGACGGCGCGCCAGCGACGGCATCCGGGCGATGTTCGCCGCGTCGACGTAGATGTCGCGGGCGTCGTAGACGACCGGCGCCCGGTCGCGCCGACCAAGGGCCAGGCCGACCGGGATCCCCATGTAGGCCATCGCATGCACGAGGTCAGAGGTGGGCGCGACTCGGCCCGTCGCGATGCGCTGGGATCGGACGGTCAGCCCGATCGCTGCAAGGCGGACGGTGGCCTCGATCGCCCGCCGGAAGCGGCCGACGACGCCCGGATCCGGGCGGCGGGCGGGCGTGACGACGCGCCCGGGCGATGGGGTCGAGGCCGACCCGTCGGGCCGCCGTCGGAGCCGGCGCACGAGACCACGGAAGGGTCGCGGCAATCCGTCGACGGCGGAGACCGGAACACGCACGATGCGGTAACCCGCCGGGTGGCGTTCGTCCGCCGGAAGCCCGGGAGCACAGCGGGCGATGACGGTCACGGTGTGGCCCCGGTCCGCGAGCGTGCTGGCGATCCGATAGGTCCGCGAGTCGAACTCGCCAGTGGAGGGCAGGACCAGGACACAGCGCTGCGGGACGGGCTTCGTCATGACCCTCGCTCGAGATCGCGGTACAGCTGGACGAGCCCCGAGATCTCGGTCTCCCAGTTCCAGCGTTCGTGCGCGGCGCGGAGGCAGCGTGTGCGCAGATCGTCCCGAGCCGACTCGGGCCGATCCAGGACGGCCTGGATCGCTCGCGCCACATCCTCGGGATCGTCCGGACGACATACGGCGCCAAGCGGACCGTCCGGGTCATCAAGCACGATGCGGTGCATCTCCGGGAAGTCGCTGACCACCACAGGCAGACCAGCGGCAAGGCCCTCGAACAACTTGTTCGGGGTCGACATCCGGTGGTTCCGGGTTGACGGCTGGATCGGCATCACCCCGACGTCGGCCGAGGCCACCCATGGCAACAGGGCCTC
>JANONZ010000155.1:0-6133 GCA_031421095.1 Thermomicrobiales bacterium | reverse complement strand
GTCGCCTGGCGCGGAACCGGCGGCCGCCGGGCCCGGCGCGGCCTCCGAGGTTGTCACGGCCGCCGAGCCGGTCGCGGCCGCCGAGCCGCCCGCCGTCATGGCGACGGACAAGCACGCTGTTCGATTCGAGCCGACACCGGAGGAGGCAGCCATCCTCGCCAGTGCCCGCGAAGCCGTAGTCGCGGTCAACGACGGCGGGAACGGCCCACACGTGACGTTTGTCCCCACCCACTGGGATGGCGAGACGATCCGGTTCGGCGCCCTCGGCTGGGCGCGCCGGTCGACGCTGCTCCGGGCGGACGGGCGTGTGACCCTGCTCGTCGCCGCGGATAACGGTCGGTACCTGAGCGTGCGAGGCCGTGCCTTGCTGCTCGAGGGCGCCGTCGCGCGCGAGGCGATGCGACCACTCCTCGACCTCGACGGTCGGGACTGGGATGAGCTGGTCGCGGAAGATCCCGATCGGGTCGTGATCATCGTGGAGCCTCACCAGATCCTGTCGGTCGAACGGTGACCGAGGACTCGCACATCACCCATGGACGCGCTCCCGACCGGCACCGGGCGATGCTGCCTGGAACGGCCTGGAGGAACGCATGACCTGGCGGAACGCCCTGGAGCTCGCCCCCGATCGATCGGTGCGCAGCGGCTCGAAGCGATCATTGGCGGCGGCCATCGGGCGTGGTGCCGACCTGCGCGTGTACACCGAATTCCTGTTCGAGGAGCACATCGTGCCGGGCGGGACCGACGACGAGCGCTTGCGCGGCCCGATCCGGGAGGTCATCGACTTCCGCGAGACGATCCTCGTCGATGGGCGCCACGTCGGTGGGATCACCACGCAGCGGCAACCGCTCGAGCCCCCGTTCGGGTTCAACGGGACCGAGCCCAAGATGTCGTTCTTCATGTACACGGGCGACGGGGACCAGGCGCTCGCGAACCTCGTGCTCGGCGCGCACGACGGGTCGGTAGCGCCGGGCGTCCGATCGGTCCAGCCCACGCCGGCTGACATGCCCAAACTCGGCACGCAGGAGTACTTCGACGTCGGGACGACCGGTCCGTCGCGGAACTTCGTGTACGACATGGAGGTGTACCGGTACTTCGTCCGCGACGATTGGGAGGAGGTCCTCGCTCACGATGCCGACGGCGTCGTGACCAATGGTTCGTTCGACGCCCTGGAGGTGGCGCAGATCGGTGGCCGCGAGATCAAAGTCGGGATCCGCGACCTGGCGGCGGACCTCGCCGTCGGTTCGGACGAGGGCAACGGCGCTCCGGCCGTGCCTCACGAGGTCTTCACCCCGGTCGGATCGGGATTCCTGCACGTCCGGGCGCGGCTGTACAACGCGCTGACCCACCCGGTCGTCCGGGTCACGGCAGCGGACCCGCTGCGCTATCGATCGGGGAACTGGGATGTGGCATGGGTCCACCTTCGGACTGATGGGCTGGCGCGCGTTCGCCACCTGGATCCGTATACGCGCCAGTGGGCGGACCGGCCCGCCCGGTTCGCGTGCCGCTGGTTCGCCCGATGACCATCCCGACCGCCGAGCGGCAGGCCGAGTTCCTCGCGACGATGCCCGATGTGATCGTGGCGACGATCCATCGCGACGGCCTCCCACAGCTGACCCCGAACTGGTACCTCTGGAAGGACGGCGAGTGCTGGATCAGCACCGCGGCCCAGACGGTGAAAGTGCGCAACCTCCGCCGCGACGATCGGATCGTCCTGTGCATCGACGATCTGGCCAGCGGCGACTACGTCCAGATCACCGGGACCGCCCGGCTGGTGGAGGGCGAGGCGGTCCGTGAGCCGACACTGGAGCTATGCCGCAAGTACATGTCGGAGGAGACCGTCATCCCTCATTGGGAGTCGCTCCTCGCGGCCTCGGCCCAGGTGCTGATCGTGGTCCGACCGGAGCGATTCCAGTGGCACGACCACTGATGGCATCCGCTGACTCAAGAGGCGCCCGCACCGCAGCGAGCCACCTGACGCGGCGTCGCGTTGCCCTCGGGCCGAGCGCGGATAGCGGGTTCACGATCGTCGAACTGGCGAGCGCCACGGACGGCCCCACGCTGTCGGTCGTGGGTGGGATCCACGGTGATGAGTTCGAGGGAGTCTTCGCCTGTCTCCGGCTCGCCGACGAACTGTCCGGCGTCCCGATCCGGGGCCGGCTTCGCCTCGTTCCGGTCGCGCACGAGGCGGCGCACAACGCGAGCCTCCGCTCCTCGCCGCGCGATGGCCTGAACCTGGCTCGGACATTCCCGGGCGACGCCGCGGGCACGCCGACCGAACGACTCGCCGATGCGCTGCTGGAGCACGTCATCCTGGGCTCCGACGCCTTCGTCGACCTGCACAGCGCCGGAACGGCGTACGCGATGCCGCTCCTCGTGGGGTGGTGCGATCACGGTTGTTCCGTGTGCGACGCGAGCGCCGTCGTGGCCGAGTCATTCGCGGCCCCGGTCCTGTGGCGCCACCTGGGCGAGATCCCACCGGGGCGGACCCTGTCGGCCGCACACGACGCGGGGATTCCGTCGATCTATGCGGAGGCAGCCGGCGGCGGTACCATGACGTCGGCGGCGGTGCAGGTGTACACCGCCGGCATCCGTCGGGTCATGGTCTCCCTGGGGATGGTGGAGCCAGATCAGGCGACCGCGGCCGGCGATCCGCCGCTGCGCCTCGTGGGCGAGGGCAACCTGGACGTCCCGGCGATGACGGCGCCGATCGACGGCATCTGCGAGACGCTCGTCCAGCCGCTCGACTCCGTCGTGCGTGGCAAGGTCGTCGCGATCGTCAGCGATCCGCTGACCGGCGAGCGGATCCGGGTGACCTCCGATGGCGCGGGGATCGTGGTCCTGGCGCGACGTGGCGCCCGGGTCGCCCGCGGCGACAACCTCGTTGTGCTGGCCCAGCCGGACGAGGGCGTCGCCTGACGAACAGCCCAGCCGCCTGATGAACAGCCCAGCCGCCTCCCGGCGCATCTCCAGCCATGGCGACCAGCCACCATCCCGAGGTCCACCACATGATCGACGTCCGTGCCACCGGCCTCGTCTACCGGAACCCGCGACCC
The DNA here is from genome assembly GCA_031421095.1 of Thermomicrobiales bacterium. Classification (GTDB taxonomy): domain Bacteria; phylum Chloroflexota; class Limnocylindria; order Limnocylindrales; family CSP1-4; genus SPCO01. The sequence continues at coordinate 3,080 of JANONZ010000155.1, read as the reverse complement.
GAGCTCCGCTCGCGCCATACCTGGCACCCGACCGTGGTCCGGTTCGAGGACGGGGAACTGCTCGTGACCTTCGACATCGCACAGGCCGACGTCGCGCTCGACTACCGGACGTACGCCTCGCATTCGACCGACGGCGGCGCGTCCTGGACGGTGCCTGAGCGTGTGGTCCCGGACCCGCCCGGCCGCCCCACGACCCAGTCGGTCCGCACCGCCCGGGTATCCGACGGGTCCGTCGTCGCGATGGGTGCGCTGATGTATCGAGATGACCCGGAGAAGAGCGTCGTCAACGTGCCCACGCTCGGCTACACGGAGATGGAGCTGATCCTCACGCGCAGCCAGGACCGCGGGCATACGTGGAGCGAGATGGAGATGATCTCGCCGCCGCTCGTTGGCCCGGCCTTCGAGGTCTGCCATGCCATCGTGGAGCTGCGCGACGGGCGCTGGGTCTGGCCGGCATCCACCTGGATGGGCTGGGAGGGCGACGCCCCCAACGGCATGAACGCGATCCTCCTCGTGTCGGAGGACGAAGGCCGCACGTGGCCGTCGTATATCACCGAGTTCGACCGCTGGAACGAGAGGATCCTGCACTGGGAGCAGCATTTCCTGGAGTTGCAGGACGGCCGCTGGCTGACCGTGGCCTGGGCCGTCAGCCTGGAAACCAACAAGACCCAGCCCACGCCCTATGCCATCAGCAGCGATCAAGGAGCGACCTGGCACCACGGGTCCACTGGGTTCCTGGCCCAGACGACGAAGACGATCGAGTTGGCCGACGGGCGGATCCTCGCGGTCTACCGCCGCAACGACGAGCCGGGGCTGTGGGCGACCGTCGCCCGGATCGAGGGCGACAGGTGGGTCAGCGGCGAGGCCGTGCCGCTGTGGCGCGGCCAAGCCTCGGGGATGTCCGGCGACACGAACCCTGGGGCAGAACTCGCCCAGCTCAAGTTCGGCTTCCCGCAGATGGTCCTGGAACCGGACGGCTCGGTCTTCCTCGTGTTCTGGTGTGAGGAGGAGTGCATCAAGAACGTGCGATGGATGCGGCTCCGGGTAGGCTGACCGAGAGCTCCGCGGGGCCTGTGTCGTCGGCTGCGGGTGGGCGCTAGTACCGGCTTTGCTCGGGCCGTGCAGCTCCGTTGCGCGGCTCCACGCCCAGGATCTCCCCGAGCGCCGCGCCGCGGTCGCGCCACCAACCGCTCAGGATCTGGAGGTCCGTCCCGATGCAGAAGTGGCGGACACCAAGGGCCAGGTAGTCGGCCGCCTCGGACGGCTCCGTGATCTCCGCTCGTGGCGGGATCCCGGCCGCGATGCTTCGAGCCAGGACGTCGCGCTCAACGGCCTTCACCGCCGGGTCGTGCCAGCCACCCGGCCGACCGATACTCATCGCATAGTCCGCCGGGCCCCACTGGATCATGTCGATGCCCGGGACGGCGAGGATCTCGTCGAGCTGCTCCACGGCCTCGCGCTTCTCGATCATCAGGACGACGACGATCTCCTCGAGCGCCGTCACGTAGGCATCTGTCCCCGCCTCGTTCCAGTAGCTGTTGCGCCGGTCCGCGGCGCCGTACGTGCCGCCACCGGTGGGTGTATCGGGGCGCACGGACCGGACGCAGGCGCGTGCCTCCTCGGCGGTCCGGATGTCGGCGAACAGGACCGACTGGAAGCCCGCACCCACCGCACGCTGGGCCAGCCACGTTCGAGGCTCCTGGTCCAGCTTGATCATCGTGCCCAGGTCCATGAGCTCGGCTGCGCGGCAGAAGTCGTCGAGGCCGTGGAGGTCGTACGGCGCGTACTCGCCCGAGAACTCCACATAGTCGTACTGGCGCGTGTGGCCGACCACCTCGAGGATCGTCGGCCAGGAGGCGTGGACATGCGTCCCGATCGAGGGACGACCCTCCCGCAGGAGCTGCCGGAGGCGGTTAGGACGCATCCGGTGCCAGCGGCAGGGTCACGGACTGGCCACTTGCTGCCGAACGTTCTGCGGCCTCCAGCCACGATGTGGTCGCCGCGCCCTGGCGTCCGCTGACGAATGGGTCGCGGCCCTCGCGGATCGCTGCGATGAGATCACGGAGCTGCGATGCGTACGCCTGGAGCCGGATCGGATCGTCGGGGTCCAGCGGGTCGAACGGCTGCTGCTCGTACGCGGTCTCCCAGCCACCATCCGCTGTGGCGAGCCGGACCGTGCCGTACGAATCGAGCTCTATCACCCCGTCGGAGCCGGTGATGAGCAGTTGCATCGCCGAGCCGAGACCCGGCAGCGGCAACTCGTAGGTGAGCCAGATCGAGACGAGCACCCCGTCCTCCAGGGTGTACAGCGCCATGGAGCTCTGGTCCTGGGGCGGGATGGCCGTGTAACTCGCGAACTGCGCGTAGGCGAGCGTGGCCTCCGCACCTGTGAGCCAGCGGACGATATCGCAGGCGTGGGCGCCCCAGTCCATGTACGGCGAGACCTGGGCACGATCGGACTGCCAGCTGGTGGCCGGGACGTCCCAGCCGGCGGTCGGACCGAAGATCCGGATCATCCGGATGCGCCCGATCCGTCCGGCGTCGATGAGGGCCTTCGCGGCCATCGGCGCCCCGCGGTACCGGTGCTGCGAGACCACAGCGAATCTAACGTCCGCCGCGTCGGCGGCCGCGACCATGGCATCCGCGTCTGCCCGCGTGTTGGTCATGGGCTTCTCGAGCAGCACATGCTTGCGAGCACGCGCCGCCGCCTCGACGAGCGGCCGATGGGTCGGCACGGGCGTCGCGATCACCACGGCATCGATGTCGGCCCGCGCAAACAGCGCGTCCGTGCCGAGGGTGTCCACGGCGTGCTGACGGCCGAGGTCGGCCGCCCCCTGCCCGCCGGCGATCGCGACAAGCGTCGCCTCGGGCACGTGCCGGGCGATCACGCGGGCCCAGGTCTGGCCCATGAAGCCAGACCCGACGACGCCGAACCGCACTGACTCAGCCATGGCTCAGCGGCCTCCAGTGGCAACGACCGGGGTCACAAGCGTGCCCAGGTCACCGATCGTCCCGTGCATGACATCGCCGGCGTTCAGGTAGACGCCCGCCGCGTCGCCGGTCCCGTCGAGGGTGCCGCC
>JANONZ010000154.1:0-2293 GCA_031421095.1 Thermomicrobiales bacterium | reverse complement strand
GGCGCCGAGCAGGCCGCCGACGCCGATCGCGGCGTTCAGGTACCCGTTCGCGGCCTCACCGGCTTTCAGGACGTCGATTGCCAGGACGACCGTCAGCACCTGGAGCCCGCCACCGAGGAAGCCGCCCAGGAACTGGATGATCCCCAGGCCGGTGAGCGGCACCATGGCGAGCCCGCCTGCGGGTGTCGCCGCCGGTGTCGAGGCGGCCGACACAGCGGGTGCGGCCGCCGCCGCGCCTGAAGCCAGCGTCCCTTCGGAAACCTGCGTCGAATCTCCGCTCGCCGCCGCTGCGGACGGGGCCGCTGCCGCCTGTGCAGGCGGGGCCGCTACGGGAGGGGCTGTCCGCGCTGCGGGCGGGAGCGTCCACAGGATGACGCCGATCACGACGAACGAGAGCGCGTTGAGGATGAAGGCCGTCTCGACGCCGCCGATTGCCAGGAGCACGCCCCCGATCGCCGGACCGACGACATAGCTCACGTTCTGGAGGCTCGCCCAGGCGCTGTTTGCCGGCCCGAGCTGACGTTCGTCCGTGACGAGGCTCGGCATGTAGGCACCCATCGCAGGATAGAAGAACGCTGAGCCGCCCGCGGCGACGATGGCCAGCCCGGCGATCAGCACGATTGGCCCGTGGACGAGGACGAGGACCGTCAGGATCAGCATGATCGACCCGCGGAAGAGGTCCGAGGACAGCAGGACGAGCCGACGTTCGAAGCGATCGGCCACGATGCCGGCCGGGATCGACAGGAAGATGTAGGGGATCAGGCGAACGGCGCCGAACAACCCAACGAGCGCCGCGTCCCCGGACTCGCGGTAGATCACGACGAAGATCGCAACGATGTACAGCCAGTCGCCGATCCCGCTGATGAACTCGCCGATGAGGAGCTTTGTCAGCGGCCGGTTGGTCAGCAGTTGTCGATAGACGCCGAGACCTGCCACCGAATCCCTCCTCAGTTTGCTGCGGTGAGCGCGGTGATAACGCCGCCATTCGTAGCGGGTCGGGCGTCGACCCCGGTCCCCGCGACGGCCGCCGCGAGGAGATCGAGGTACCGCTGCGCGCCGACCCGCTCGAAGATCCCGCGGGCCTCGACGGCGGCATCGCGGCCGGCGAGATGGTTTCCACCAACGAGGCGAACGAGGTCCAGCGCGGCCTGGGCGACTCCGAGGTCCGCGCCGATCGAGCGGTGGAGGGTCATGGCCTCGCGGTACCCCCCGATGGCATCGTCCACTCGACCCTCAAGCGCCGCCAGGCCCGCGCCCATCGCGACCCGGTGAGCCGCGGCGAGGGGAGAGCTATCCGGGTTTGTCTCGAGCCGCGCGTGGGCCTCGCGGCCGCGGGCCACATCGCCGCCCCAGACCGCGGCACGCAGCGCGGAAGGCAGGAAGAGCGACTCTGACGCGAGGCCGACCGCCGCGAGGATTCCCTCGTCGGTCGCGGTGGCGTAGTCCCCGCCGAGCATGGCCCGGTGGCTTCGCAGCGCATGCAGGGCAGCGGCGGCAAATGGATCGGACAGGTGAACCGAAAGCGTCTCGATGCGGGTGATTTCCGTGTCCGCCGGTTGACCTCGTGCCAGGAACGTCGAAGCCGTGTTGAACAACCTCCGGATCTCGTCGAGGGCGCTCCCGGTCTCGTCGAACGGGTGGTCGGCCCCGTCAAGCGAGGCGTCCCAATCACGGGCCCCGTAGTAGTCGTAGAACCGCCCGGTCGCTCGAGCCCAGCTCGCCATGCTCCGGTTGCCGACGCGTGTCGCAAGCTCCTCCGCCTCCCCGTACGCGGCCCTCGCATGGCGGAGATCGTCGAGCTCATTCGCGAGGTTGTTCATGGCCCGAATCTCGGCGGCCACGAACCCGCCGTCGTGCGCAATCTCCACCGCAGCCCGGAGGAGCGCCGTCGCTTCCCGGCGTCTGCCGAGATAGCCCAGGGACGAGCCCTTGTTGTTGAACGTCTCCGCCACGAGACGATCGAGCCCAAGGTGCTCCGCAAGATCGAGTGCCAGGTCGGCCGCCTCGATCGAACGCGCCGGCTGGTCCGTCCGCATCAGGGCCCGCGACAGGTTCGCCAGGATCGCCGCACGAACCTCGCCTCGATCGGATGTCGGGAATGCGGCGACCGCCGCCTCGAGGACCGCGACAGCCTCGGCGGCCTGGCCGGCATCGATCAACACTTCGCCCAGCAACGCATCGCCTACCCCCACGGCCAGGGCGTCGGCAGTCACGCGAGCAAGGTCGATCCCGGCGCGCACGAGCACTTCGGCATCGGCGTGCCGAGCCCCGGCGTTCGCCGATCGCGCGGCAC
>JANONZ010000153.1:0-1670 GCA_031421095.1 Thermomicrobiales bacterium | reverse complement strand
GGGTCGTGCCCCTCCCGGAGGGAGATCGCTACCTCGGCTTCATGTTCGCCCGGGCTGAGACGCCGGCGGAGGCCGAGGCCGCGCTGCGAGAGGCGCATCGGCGGCTCGAGATCGTCATCGAGTAGGCGTCGCCCGTGGCCTCGCCGGCAGGGCGCCCGCCGTGCCTCCACGGAAGGACATGGCCGGCGGTCCCGACCTCCTCCCGCTGCCGTCCCGGAGGAGTACCGACTGGGCGAGCGGCATGAGGGCGAGTTCCGTCATCCGAGGTACCGTCTTCCGTCCGAGTGCGCGATGGGCAGAATGAGGCTACCGTCAATGCGCATGAGCATCCCCACGACCGGCCGCGACGAGGTCCGTGGCGGGGATAGCGCCGTCCCGGTTCCGATCCTGGGGATCGGCGCGCGCCTCGTCGCCAACATGACCCAGAGCCTCACCGTCCCGGTCGCGACCTCGTTCCGCGACATGCCGGTCGATGTCATGGTTGAACAGCGGCGCCAACTCAATGCGGCCCTGGCCCCGCGCCGCCTGTCGTTCACCCACCTCATCGCGTATGCCATCGCCCAGGCGGGAGCGGTCCACCCGACGCTCGCTGCTCACTTCGTGGAGATCGACGGGCGGCCGCACCGGGTCGACGCGAGCTTGATCAATCTCGGGTTGGCGGTGGACGTCCGGGCCCGCGACGGCCAGCCATTTCTGGTCGTCCCTGTGGTCCGGGGTGCCGACGTGCTCGACTTCGCGGCCTTCGTGGCCGCCTACGACGACCTGGTGGAGCGGGCAAGAACCAGCCGGCTCTCGGCCGACGACCTCGTGGGCGCCGGCATCACGCTCACCAACCCGGGGACCGTGGGCACGACCGCGTCCGTCCCTCGGTTGATGCCGGGCCAGGGGGCGATCGTTGCCACCGGTGCGATCCGCAAGATCGCAGGTGAGAGCGTCATGACGATCAGCAGCACCTACGACCATCGGATCATCCAGGGCGCCGAATCGGGCCGCTTTCTGGCGACGGTGGAGGAACTGCTCGGTGGCGCGGATGATTTCTACGGCTACGTCGCGGACTGCCTGGAGATTCCCCGGGCCGTCGTCTCGACGACAAGTGCAACGATCGCGCCTGCGAACGCCGGGGCGCCGCCTACTGCCGCGACCACCAGCCCGGCCGCGACCAGCAGCCTGGCCGAAACCGCTGCTGGTGTCGCCCTTGTCCGCTCCTACCGCCAATTTGGCCACCGGGCCGCCGGTCTCGACCCGCTCGGCAGCACCGCGCCCGGCGAGCCGGCACTGGAACCGGAGGCCTGGGGCCTCACCTCCGAGGGGCTGGCGCGCGTCCCGGCCGACCTGCTGCGTGTCGACTTGCCGGGCGCAACCCTGGCGGATGTCCTGCCGGAGCTGCGCCGCACCTATTGCGGGACGATCGCCTATGAGGTCGAGCACATCAATAGCCATGATGAGCGGACGTGGTTGCGGCACACGATCGAGACGGGAGCGTACCGGGTCCCCCTCACCGCGGACGATAAGGGCCAACTCCTCGCCCGGCTGACGGCCGTGGAAGCCTTCGAGCGCTTCCTCCAGCGTGCGTACCTCGGCCAGAAGCGGTTCTCCATCGAGGGTCTCGATGTCCTCGTCCCGATGCTGCACCAGATCATCGAGCTCGTCGGACGGGCCGGTGCCCGGAC
>JANONZ010000152.1:0-4539 GCA_031421095.1 Thermomicrobiales bacterium | reverse complement strand
TCCCTGGAGGCCCCGGTTCGTCGTGTCGGACGCGCCGTTCAGAGCCCCAGGGCCCGTGCCTCCCGGCAGGGCCGCCAGAGCTTCTTCTTGGATGCTTCCGAGAAGATAGGGCGGTTCATGCAGCAAGTATTGCGCATTTGGCCCGGTTGATGCAAGCATTTCCTTTGGGCTTGCATGTGTGAGCCGCGCGGTGATACATATCGTCGGTGCCCAGTCACCGCCGCCGCCACGCCTCGCGCCGCGGCCGCTCGCGCCGCGCCCGCTTCCTCGCCCCCGTCATCCTGGCCGTCGTGGCCTTCGTCGCGATCGGCTCCGTGGTGGCCGTGCCGGCCGTGGCGCCGTCCCTCCTGACGCCGGTCAGCGTCGTTGAGGGAGCGGCCAACGCTCCGTCAGGCTCGGCCGCGAACCAGCGGCCGATCGTCCGGGCGCCCATCGATTCCCCTGACGGGGATGAAGGCCGGCGCGCCCGACCTGTCCCGCCGACGGGACTCTCAGGCTACCAGTGGCCCCTGCCGAACGGTCGGATCACGCTGCCGTTCGGACGTACTGCCTGGGGCTCGCGCATCGTGGATGGCGAGAACTTTCACGACGGCGTGGACATGGCGACCTTCTGCGGAGACCGGATCGTGGCGGCCCACAGCGGAACGGTGTTGGCCGCCGGCCGTCGGTTCGACGCCGAGCTTGGCTGGGTGGGGGACCTCAAGCCGTACTTCGACCGCCTGGACCGGCTTGCGCTCTGGTCCACGCTGCCGATCACGGTCATCATCGACGACGGCAACGGCTACCGGAGCATCTACGCGCATTTCCAGAAGGTGGTGGTCAAGAAGGGCCAGGTCGTCCGGGCCGGGCAGTTCCTCGGTTATGAGGGCGCCACCGGCCGCGCGTCCGGCTGCCACCTTCATTACGGCCTGTTCAGCCCGCTTGAATCGGGGCAGTTCGGCATCGATCGCGATGTGGTCAAACGGATGAAGGTGCCGGCGTCCGAGATCGCCCGGGTCGATCCGCTGCTCGCCCTGCCGGAGCGCCCCAGACCCACGCCCTCGACCTCGCCTGCGCTACTCGCCGTTCCTACTGGCGCCGATATCGTCGAGCGATGAGCCAGTAGGCCGGGATCGAGGCGAGCGCCGACGCGGCCGACAGCGCGCTCCCGTCGCGACCCTCCAGCGCAAGCAGGGCGTCGGTCGAGCCGGCGTCGGCGGGCCGGGCGTCCACCTCGGCCAGGTCGATCGCGACGCGGCCCGGCTCGTTCAGTCCAAGTGACGCGATCCTCGCCTCCGGGCGTCCGCCCGCCTCGTACTCCGCCCGGATCTCGGCATCGGCCCGCCATGTGGGTCGGCGCAGCAGGATGGCCCGCCAGACATCGGCCACCGCCACCGTCACGGACCCGTCGCCGGGCATCGGTCGCGCGACCACCGATTCTCCGCGCGCCCAGCGCGCAGCCTGGTGGATGAGCGCGTACTCATCCAGATCCGCGTAGGCATCCAGTCGATCTGCCGGGGAGCCGTCGCCGAAGATCGCCCGGATCGACGGCCCGAAGACTTCGGCCAGGTCAAGATCGATGGCACGGACCGTCCGGTGGAAGTAGACCTGCTGATACATGAACCGCCGGGTCGTCAGGAACATCTCCAGGGCCGCCAGGCCGGGTTCATAGAGCGTCAGGCCACGGCTGGAGATGAACGCATAGCGCCGAAGGCGCTCGACATCGACAGGACCGACCGCGACCCCGGTCAGGTAGGCATCGCGGCGGACGTAGTCGAGGTTGTCGACCGTGAAGACCCCGGACAGCAGCGGCTGGAGCCAGCGGACCCAGCGCGGCATCGCCGGGTCCACCAGGGCCGGCTTGGAGACAAGGAACGAGACCCACGCAGGATCGATCGACTCCCCGGTGGCGAAGCCGTCGCGCTCCGCGGCCGCACCCGGGGCGCGACGGAGCCCGCGCAGGAGGGTGCCCAGCTCATGCCCGATGATCTGCTGCGAGAGGTCCTCGTGCGACAGGCGCTTGCCTTCGGGCCGACGCGGATCGGCGGGTGCCGCGAAGCCGGCCAGCACATGATCGTCGAAGAAATGGGCAAACGGTCCATGCCCGACGTCGTGCAGAAGCCCGGCCATCCGGAGCGTCTCGACGACGAGCCCCTCGGACGGGAGCGCGTCATCGCCGCCGGCCGCCATGAGCTCCCGACGCAGGCTGGGATAGAGCGAGCGCCCCCACAGACCTGCCTCGTGCATGACGCCCAGGCCGTGCGTGAAGCGTGAATGCTCCGCGGTCGGGAAGACCCACCGAGCGCTCTGGAGCTGGCTGATCCGACGCAGGCGCTGGAGCCACGCCGTATCGAGCAGGTCCTCCTCGGCGACCTCCTCAGCCGGCAGCCCGGCGGCCGCGGACTCATCCGACGGCAGTCGCTTGGTCAGCTCGATGTAGCCGTGGATCGGGTCGCTGATCAGGTTGACCGCGGCGAAGGGGTGTCGCCGGACCCAGTCGCTCATGAGGCCGGCTCGTCGTAGCGACCGAGGGCGCGTCGCATCGTCGCCGCCACGTCCTGGCGCAGGGCGGCCGGTGCCAGGACCTCCACGTCGTCGCCCCACGACAGGATCCAGAGCCGGATCTCGATCGTGCCGGAGACCGTCGCCTCCCAGTGCAGCGATCCGTCCACCTCGTCCTCGACCTTCTGGGTGGGATGCCAGGTCGCCTCCTGCACGCGCCCGGCCACGGTCGGGCTGAATCGCAGCTGGACCTTGACCGGCTCCTGGTCCGCGATGATGTCCCAGGCCGCCCGGAGCGCCGAGGTCGTCGTCGCCGGATCTGGTGGCTCGAAGGTGCGGGGTGTGAGGACCGCCGTCCGGATGCGTTCGATCTTGAAGGTCCGGATCGCCGCCTTGGCCTCGTCGAAGCCGATCAGGTAGAGCGCGTGCGTCTGGAGCGACGGCTCCAGCAGATAGGGTCGGACGGTCGCCTGGCGCCGTGCTGCGCCGGCCTCCCGATGGGCCGGCTCGTAATCGATGGTGACCACACGCCGCTCCGCCCAGGCCTTGGTCAGGAGGCGCACGTTCGCGTTGAACACTGCGTCGCGGGGCGCCTTGGACAGGCCGTCGAGCGTCCGCTCCACATGCTCCGCGAGCGGGGCGGGCAGGCCCTTCTCGAGCTTCTCGAAGGCAGCCGCCAGGTCCGGGTCGTACTTGTCGGCGTAGCGGACCATCAGGCGCGCCGACAGCACGACGGCCATCGCTTCCGACAGGGTCAGTTTGAGCGGCGGCAGGAAGACCTTGCTCTCATCGATGCCCCACACGCCGTCCTCCGCCCAGACCGGCATCTGGAGTTCCTCGTCGAGGGCCTTCAGGTCGCGGTAGACGGTCCGGACGGACATCGCCACCCGGCCGGCGATCTCCGTGATGCGCATCCCCTCCGGGTGGGCCTGGAGGATGGCGACGAGCCGGGCGAGGCGGGCCAGCCGGTCGCGTTTGGTCGCATATCGGCCGCGCTCGCCATCGATGGTCATTGCGCTGGAGGATAGATCACGAAGTCGCCGCCTCGTTCCGTCGCCGTGAGACGCACCTCGATGGTCCCCTGCAGCGCCTCCGGCACCAGCCCGGCCGCATCGCCGTTGACGCTGCCGGTGAGCTGCCCGAGCTGGCCATCCAGGAAGACCCAGTAATCGAGCTGACCGCGCCAGCGATGCAGGTCGGCCGGACCGATGAGCCAGCGCACCTGCGGGAAGGCGGCGGCGAAGACCGGCCCATCGATGGCGATTCGGCAGCGCCTGGCCCGCGCGCCTTCGATGACTTCGACGCCGCGATTCTCGGCGGTCGACCGGTAGTCGGGAGTCAGGGCGGCCTCCAGAGCTCGCAGGTCCACCGTGTCGTCTGTGCCGGTGGCCGTGACCGATGGCCGCCAGCGCCCGCCCGGCTGGAGAAGCCACGCCCGGTCCCCCGAGCGCGCCATCCCGTAGCGCCCGAGCTCGCTCGTCGACGCGACATAGGCCTGCCAGCGGTAGTCGCTCCCTACCCGCAGTCCGGACAGCTCCACGGTCCCGATCAGGCGCAGGTCCACGGAGGCCACGAGGCGCATGTTCAGGCGCGCCGTCGCCCCGGCGGCCAGCGCCACGTCGCACATCGGCGGCTGGTCCGGACCCGTCGTCGGGCCGAAGCGCGATGCGATCGCTGTCGCGTCGCGGAGCATGACGTCATTGGCCACCGCGACCGTCGCAAAGGCCGCGCCAGACAGGACGGTGGCCACGACCGCGATGGCCGTGCCCGCCCCGAATCGGCGGCGACGCGGGGCGTCGCCGCCCTCCATCCGTCGGGCGATCCCGAAGCCGCTGAACAGACTTGTCGCAAGGAGCGCGAGGACCCATGGGTAGGCCGACTCGAGCGACGGGAGCAGCGTCTGCGACCCGAGAGCCACCAACTGGTCGAGGATGCCCTGGATGGACGGGAACAGGAACAACAACGCGCCGATCCCGAGCCAGATCATCGCCGGGAACGACCGGTCGCCACGGGTGACCGGCGGCCAGATCACGCCGGCCAGGGCGATCCCGATGGGTG
>JANONZ010000151.1:0-1768 GCA_031421095.1 Thermomicrobiales bacterium | reverse complement strand
AGGTGGACCGTCGCCGCGCGGCGCGGCCCCTCGGCGGTCCACGGGACGGGTCCATCCAGCGCCCAGTCCACCTTGAACACGCCCGAGCCGTAGCGGAACCGCTCGGCGTGGTGTCGGGACCTGGATGACAGCCGATCGCCCGCGATCGCGACGAGCTGGCGGGGTGTCACATCGAGGAGGACCGCCCGTGCAGGCGGCAGCTCCGCGAGTGACGCGACGCGGTGGTCGGTCACGATCTCGCCGCCGGCCGCCTCGAGCTCCGCGACGAGCGCGTGGGCCACGGCGCTGGTGCCACCGCGAGCCATCGGCCAGCCGACCGCGTGTGCGTACGTCGCGAGAACGAGCCCGAACGAGGCACTCAACGGGCGATCGAGGCGGAGCATCGCGTGGGCCGAGATCCCCGCGAACAGGGCGCGGGCCGCCTCGTCCCGGAACCGGCCACGCGCCAGCCCGCGTGCCGATCGGAGCGCCAGCAGCCCGAACCGGGCGAGCGCCAGCGGGTGGCGCGGCAGGTGGACCACCGGCTGCAGGATCTCCGGCCCGAGCTTTGCGGCATCGTGCACGAGTGGCCCGAACAACCGGGCCCAGGCGCGCCCGTCCGCCCCGCCGAGTCCATCCGCTGTGGCCGCCACGGACCGCTCGAGGATCGCCGACCGGCCGCCGTCGAGCGGATGAGCGACCGGCGCGTCCGGATGGATGAGGTCGACACCACGGGCCGCCAGGTCCACCGAGGCGAAGAACGGCGAGGCGATCGTCAGCGGCAGGATCGTCGAGCAGACGTCGTGGCGGAACCCGGGGAGCGTCAGTTCCGCGGTTCGCGTCCCGCCACCTTCCGTCGGGGCGGCCTCGTAGACACGGACCGAGCGCCCGGCCCGGGCCAGGGTGATGGCCGCGGCCAGGCCGTTGGGCCCGGCCCCGACGACGATCGCGTCGAGCGTCGGGCGGGTCATGGCGCCACCGCCCCGGCCGCTCACGGGACGCGGGGCCTCACCCCCGGCCGGTCAGCTCGCGGATGGGCGCCGTGAGGGTCCGTCGGGCGGAACGGATGGTCGCACTGTTGCGAACGTTGCGCCAGTAGCGCCACTGCCGCTTCTTGTCGATGCACACGACCTGGGTCTCGACGACCGGCGCCGCGACCCCGACCGCGGCCGCGAGGTTGCGCAGGGTCGCCTCCCAGAAGCGGTCGTTGAACTTGTTGCCGCCGAGAACGTAGGCCAGCTCGTCGAGCGGATCGGACGGTCGCTCCAGCGCCTGAGCCTGGGCGATCGTCACATCGCCGTCGCGCCGGGCGGAGAAGGTGATCCATGCCGACAGGGTATGGCCTTCGGGGGTCATGAACGTGAACGACTCGTCGTCCGCGTACAGGACGAGCACCCCGGTGGACAGCCGTACGGGCGCCCCGGGCAGTGGCTCGATCTCGAGCAGGGCAACCTCGCCCGGCGCGATGCCGGACAGCGGCGCGTAGAACCGCTGGCCCTTCGGCCAGAACGTCGGGAAGCGCTCCTTCCACGTGGCGATCACCGCCTCCGGTGTCAGGTTCACGCCCTCGAGGCGGACCGTGAACGTCTTCTGCCACAGCTGGCCGAAGCCCTGCAACGGCCCGGCGACGCGCTTGCCGGTGACGGCGTCGTCCTTCGCGCCGACCACCCCGGCCGCCGACAGGCGGTCCACCGGTCGGGCCCAGTTGGCGGCGTCGCGATTGGTCGGAGCGCCGCCGTTCGGTTTGGTCATCGGAGTCTCCTCGATCTCCCGGTCGTGGCCGGGTCAG
>JANONZ010000150.1:0-1695 GCA_031421095.1 Thermomicrobiales bacterium | reverse complement strand
CCCCCCAGCGGCGGATCTGGGTCATCGCGGTGACGATCGTGTCGTGAGCGAGGGCCCGGTTGCGACCCGCTTCGACCTGGCCCGTGACGAGGTAGCGACGGACCGTCTCGAACGGAGCCGACCAGCGGCCGACGCTGATCCGGTCGCCCTGGCGCAGCGACTCGAGCCAATCGTCGTCGCCGACCGGGTGCCGATCGTGCTCGGCCTGGTGAACGATGAGATCGACGCGTAGTGGGGGCCTGTCCAGGCTGGGCAGGCGCCCGTCGTCATCGACCGCTCGATAGCAGACCGGGCAGCTCGGCAGCTCGGCGTCGACTCGCGGTGGCTGGCCGTAGGGCAGGCCGCAGCGGCGGCAGAACGCCCCCATGCTCCTGGTGGAGGGCGTCGCGCACTGGAGGCAGGTCGTTGCGATCATCGATCAGAAACTCCCTGTGCGCGTCGCGGCGCGGATGGCGTCGCTCGTCCCGCGGTCGATGCCGTCAAGGTGGATCTCCCACGCCTCGGGCGTGGACACGCCGGCCGGGCGGCGCAGGACCCTGGCCTGCCCGGTCCCGCCGCGGCTCGCGATGAGGCCGGAAAGGGCGCGTTCGATCCGAGCCGGCGTGTCCGGACGTTCGCCGGCTGCGCCAAGGAACCCCTGAAGTGCCCGGAGCAACTGCTCGAGTTCGGGCCCTCCCGGAACGATCACGACGTCCTCGATACATGCCGGGGCGGCCGGCGGGCACGTGGAGGTCTCGGGCTCCGGGTCAGGCGCCGGCGAATCACCGCTGATGCGGCGGCGGGCGCGGTCGATCATGGGCCACATCGGATGAGCATCGCTGGTCGCGGGGGGACCCGCCATCACCCCATTGGCGGTCCCGAACCGGCCGTTTGGACCATCCGACCGCGGAGATCAGCCCATCGGGTGGTCGTACAAGCCGTCGCGCAGGATGGCCGCGGCCGTCGGCGCGGCCTCGTCGGCTATCATCGGGCGCATGGCCACCCTGTCACGCTCCGAGGTGGAGCACGTCGCGTATCTCGCCCGGCTCGGCCTCACTGGCGAGGAGCTGGACCGCCTGGAGGGCGAACTCAACCACATTCTGGACCAGTACGCGATCCTGGCGGAGCTGCCGACCGACGACATCCCGCCGACGGCCCAGACGATCGAGCTCGAGAACATCCTGCGCGACGATGTGGCCCGGCCGTCGCTCCCGGTCGGGGATGTCCTCGCCAACGCGCCCGCCCGCCACGGAGACTTCATCGTGGTGCCTGCCATCCTCGACGAGCGCTGAGCCGGTCATGTCCGACCTGACCCGTCTCCATGCCCACGAGATGGCGGCCCTCCTTCGTTCCGGTGAGGCATCGTCGCGGGACCTGACGGAGGTTCACCTGGCGGCCGCGGAACGCGACGATCGGGCGCTCAACGCGTGGCTCACGATCGATCGCGAGCGTGCACTCACCGAAGCCGATGCGGCCGATGCTCGCCTCGCCGCCGCCCGTTCCGACGGCGACCACGCCCTCGACCTGCTCCGGCCACTGCTCGGCATCCCGATCGCCCTCAAGGACCTCGTGTCCGTCAAGGGCGGCCAGTGCACGGCCGGGTCGCGGATCCTTGAGGGCTATCGGGCGCCGTACGACGCGCACATCACGGAACGCCTGCGCGAGGCCGGCGCGGTCATCCTCGGCAAGACGAACATGGACGAGTTCGCGATGGGC
>JANONZ010000149.1:0-1758 GCA_031421095.1 Thermomicrobiales bacterium | reverse complement strand
CACCTCAAGCCTCCACAGTCGAAGCCGGCGCCGACGGCATAGACGGAGACACGAAGCCCGAGGCTCGGTCAGGGCCGCCAAGGCCCAAGCCCGAGGCTCGGTCAGGGCCGCCGGTCTGCCCTCACCTGGCCCCGCACCCGCCGCGGGCCGGCTGCCCACAGCGACACCGCCCAGACCACGACCGCGGCGATGATGATCGGAACGACCGGTGCATACGAGCCGGTGCTGTCGAACGCGGCCGCGCCCGCGTAGACCGCCAGCGCGCCGCCGACGGGATACGCCACGGCCAGCAGTCCGAAGACCGTTCCGAAGTTGGCACCACCGAAGACGTCCCCGAACGCCGCCGAGCGGACCGCGATCGTCGCTCCGGTCCCGACCCCGTGGAGCGCGACCCCGGCGACGGCCACGGCCGGCAGCGCAGCGACGAGACCCAGGGCGGCCATCACCCCACCAGCGACCAGCAACGCTGCCAGCAGGCCGACGATCCGGCGGCCCAGCCGATCGGAGAGCCAGCCACCGATCACCTGGCCGACCACGTAAGCGATCGCCTGCAACCCGAGCGCAGCGGTGGCCGCGGATGCCGCCATCCCGCCGTGGACGGCGTTCGGGATGAATGCCTGGAGCACGCCCTCGTCGAAGACGCCGATCGCGGCGGCGCCGGCGAACAGGATCCAGAACCGACGGGTGCGGATGGTGCGCCGCACGCTGTACCGGTGGTCGCCGCTGCCGACCGGTCGGATCTCCAGGGCGGCCGCGACGGCGCCCGGCGCGGCCGTCTCGTGGAGACCGCTGGCCCGGGCAGCAAGACTCGACTCGGCCGCGCGAAGGCGAGCCTGACCGGCACTCATCGGTTCGCCGGTGCGTGCTGCCCGGGTGGGTCCGGGGGACCGTTTCGCATCCCGCGCCGGCACGACGATGGCCGGTCCGCTGGTCATCATCCAGACGAACGCGACACCCACCAGGCAGACGGCCATGAACACGAGCGCGGCGGAGCGCCAGCCGGTGGTCTCGATGAGACCGGCCGCGATGGGCAGGGCCACGGCCACGCCGATCCCCGGTCCCGCGTATGCGATCCCGAGCGCCAGGCCGGACATGCCGGCGTAGCGCCGGGCGATCGCCGTCGACGTCCCGATGAACGCCAGTTGCAACCCGATCGCATGGAACGCCGCATAGGCAAGGATGACCAGGGTGATGTCGCCGGCAAGGTAGACGGCCAGCCAGCCGGCGGCCAGCAAGACCATGGAGGCTGTCAGGAGATCGCGGTCGGCGAACTCGTCGTAGGCCCGCCCCAGGAGCGGACTGGCAAGCGCCGTGACCAGCAGGAACATCGTCCATGGCGTGACCGCCAACGTCCGGTTGATCCCGAACTCCTCAGAGAACGCCAGCGACAGCGCGGGAAACGTGTAGAGGCCGCCGTACGCGATGGCGCCGACCATGAACGCGCCGACCAGCGGAAGGGAGAACCGGGTCGCCCGGCGCGCGATGGGCAGAGCCACAGGCGCCATGGTACGTGACCGTCATCGGCGCCCGACGCATCGACCCGGTCGCCATCGCGGGGTACTCGATGTCCCTGAATCTCGGGGCTATCCAGATCCCGGACTTGCGGCTATCATGGCGGCGTAGTGCCACGGGAGCGTCTGTGGCCAAATACGAAGCACGACGCAACTCGGACTCCTCTCACGACTGACGCGAGAACCCGATGAAGGGATCGCGTCGGCTATCGAGAGGAGTTTCTTTTTTCGTGTACAACGACAAGAA
>JANONZ010000148.1:0-8982 GCA_031421095.1 Thermomicrobiales bacterium | reverse complement strand
CGTGGAGGCGCTGACGAACGAGACGGAGGCCGCCGTCTGGCGCTACCTCGACGAGATCGACCGACGAGGTGGGATGGTCGCGGCCATCACGGAGGGCTATCCCCAACACGAGATCGCCGATGCCGCCTATCGGTACCAGCGAGAGTTCGATGCCGCGGAGCGGCGGGTCGTCGGCAACAACGTGTACGTCGACGAGACGGAACAGACCACGATCCCGGTCCTCCACGTCCCGCCCGGGTCCTTCGAGCGCCAGATGGCCCGCCTGGAGCGAACTCGTCGCGAGCGTGACGCGAGCGCTGTCGGTGCTGCACTGCGCGGTCTCCGCGAGACGGCCACGCGACCGGAGTCAAGCGAGACGAACCTGATGCCGCATTTCATCCGCTGCGCCGCGGCGTACGCCACGCTGGGCGAGCAGTGTGCGGTCCTGCGTGAGGTCTTCGGCGAGTACCGCGAGCCCGTCGCGGTCTGACAACGACTACCATGCCGGGCATGTACATCGACTCGCTTGAATTCCTTGAGGAAGAACGTGATGCATGGGCGCCCTACGAGGCACTCGCCGAGCTGACCGACGAGCAGCTGGTGCGTCCGGTCGCTGCCGCCCACGGCTGGTCCGGGCGGGACCTGATGGGCCACCTTCTGGCCTGGCAGGGGGTCGCCCTGGAGGTCGCCAAGGAGTTGGCGGTCAACGAGACCAGCCCGACGATCGCCCGCATCGATGCCGATTGGGATGCCCGCGGCGGCGACGTGATCAACGCCGAGATCGACGCGACGTGGGCGGCGCTGCCGCTCGAGGAGGTGCGGGAGCGCTTTCGGACCCAGCCGGGCGACCTGCGCGGTTACCTGACTGTTGTCCCTGAGGCGCGCTGGCTCAAGCACGCCACGCACCTTGGGACCTTTCGAGATGAGACGACCGCGCACTACGAGGGCCACCGACCGGAACTGGAGGCGATCCTGGCGGCGACCGTCGGATGATGCTTCGGGTGGTGCTGGAGGAAGAGGGGAGTGACCTGCCGGACACGGTGGTCGCCGAGGCACCGGACGGCTCCCTGACGTGGTCGCGCGGTGGCCGCCTGTTCGCCATCGCGTCCGTGGACGGCGACCGTGCGGAGTTCGGCCTGGATCCGGTCGTCGCCGACGCCGCGACACGAACGCCAGATGTGACGTCATCTGCCCGGGGTACCGGGTGGGTCACATTCGCCCCACAGGCACTCGACGACCATGCCGCTGATCGCGCGGTGGCGTGGCTCGCGTCGGCCCATCGACGGTCCGGCCCGCGCGACTGATCCGCCAGCGGCTATTCGGCCGCGGCGACCTTGTACGCGGCCAGGCCGAACGTCTGCTCCAGTTGCTCAAGCGGGCGGAACCCGACGACGCCCTGCGGCGGCTCGCCCGGCTTGAAGAACGCGATGACCGGGATGCTCAGGATGTTGAAGGCCTGGGAAAGTGCCGGATTGGCGTCAACGTCCACCTTGACCACATCGACGCTGCCGTCGTACTTCTCGGCCAGCTTCTCCATCTCGGGTGCGACCATCTTGCAGGGTCCGCACCAGGCTGCCCAGAAGTCGACCACGACGGGGCGCTCCGACTTGAGGACGAGTTCCTCGAAATTCGCGTCAGTCGCGATCTTGATCTCCGCCATGGGATCCGATCCCTTTCTTCCCGCTGAGCGGGTCTGTGGCCCGTGTCGGGCCGCCCTCAGCGGGCGATATCCTGGATCAATCGATACGCCTCGAGGACGCGCTGGTCGGTGAGGCGGTAGTACACGGTGCTGCCTTCGCGCCGCGTCGTCACGAGGCCGGCGCTGCGCAGCACCGCGAGGTGTTGGCTCATGTTGGGTACCTGGCAGCCAACCCGGGCACTGAGGTCGCCCACGGACAGCTCGCCAAGGGCGAGCGATTCGAGGACACACAGGCGCTTCGGGTCGGCGAGCGCCCGACCGACTGCGGCGTACCGCTGTCGTTCTGGCTCGGCCGAGACCGTCAGGCGATCCAACATGCTCCGACCATATCATCGGTTGCGCAAGTACGCAAGTGCTCCGGCCCGATGCGGCGCGGTCGTCAGCCTGGGACTCGCATGCCATACTCGCCCGCATGCCCGCCTCCGACGCGAACGTCGTGCCGATGGTCGAGATCGAAGCTGCGCGCGAGCGGCTGACGGGACGGGTCCATCGGACGCCACTGATGAGCTCAGAAACGGCTGCGGCCTGGACCTCGGTCGCCGGCGGTGTGCGGCTCGGTGATGGCCGGCTCTACCTCAAGCCGGAGCAGCTCCAGAAGACGGGCTCGTTCAAGGCCCGCGGCATGGCGAATCGTATGGCGACGCTGACGCCGGAGGCGCGGGCGCGGGGAGCGATCACGTTATCGGCCGGGAATGCGGGTCAGGCCTACGCCTGGGCGGGTCGTACCGCCGGTGTGCCGGTCACCGTCGTGATGCCGGCGGCGGCCGTGCGGTCCAAGGTGGAGGCCTGCCTCGGCTACGGCGCACGGGTCGTGCTCCACGGAGCGCATTTCGGCGAGACGTTCGTGGAGATGGAACGAATCCGCGACGAGGAGGGGCTCGAGTTCGTCCACCCATTCGACGATCCGGCGGTCATCGCCGGCCACGCCTCGATCGGCCTGGAGCTGCTTGACGACCTGCCGGACGTCGATGTCGTCGTGGTGAATGTTGGCGGCGGAGGCCTCATCTCCGGCGTCGCGGCCGCGCTCAAGGAACGACGGCCGGCCGTTCGCGTGTACGGTGTCGAACCGGAGCGCTCGAATGCACTGTCGCTCGCGCTGGAGCGCAACGAGATCGTGCGCATCCAGCCCGAGAGCGTCGCCGACGGCCTTGGCGCTCCCTTCGCCGGCGTCTGGACGCTGGCCATGTGCCGGCGCTACCTCGACGACGTGATCCTGCTCGACGACCCCACGATCCTCGCCGGCATGCGTTTCGCCATCGAGCGCCTGAAGCAGGTCCTGGAGCCCGCCGGCGCAGCGGCGCTTGCCGCGACACTGGCCGGACGCGTGCCGATCCGCGAGGGCGAACGCGTGGCGGTCGTGCTTTCGGGCGGGAACGTGGAGGTCGGTCGGCTGGGCGACCTGCTGGCCGGGGCGGGCACGCTGCCGGGAGCCGGCGGATGACCGGAGCCGGCCGATGAGCGAGGCGTCGGGCGTCGAGCCGGCACCCACCGACGTCGAGCCGGCACCCATCGACACTGCGCGACTCGTTGTCGCCAGTCCGGCGGCCGTCGAGTCGACGCGGCGGCTCCTCGGAGCAAGCTTCGATCTCCTGACCCGCACCTCCGAGGACATGCGCCGCGCGTCGTTCTATATCGGCATCATCGTCCTCGGAACGGTGGGGCCGCTCGCTCTCGCGAGCTGGTGGCTCCAGGTAGTGTCGCGTCACCTGACCCAACCCAAGGTGGACGACCTCGTGAGCGGCGACGGGTCCGGGTGGTATGGCGCGCTCGTCTGGCTGGCTGTCGTGGGGCTCGTGGTGGCCGCGATCGAGAGTCGCGCGACAGCCACGGCCATTCTTGGCGGACATCAGGCGCTGCGCCCGGTGACGGTCCGTCAGGCGCTGGCGCGGTCGCGGCTCACCTTCTGGAGGGTGATCGTGGCGTCGGTCATCGTCGCCATCCCGCTGGCTGTCGGCCAACTCGCGATGACCGCCGTGTTCGCTGCCATCCTCGGGCCGCAGACTGACGTGGCGATTCTGACCTCGACGCTTGCGGCGGTGGTCGTCGGCGCCCCGTTCGCGTATCTCCTGACCGGGATCGTACTCGGCGACGTGGATCCGCTCGAGGCGACCCGACGTTCCTTCCGAGTCTATCGAGCGCGCAAACTCTCGGCCGTCCTGGTGGCGGTCTTCGAGACCTTCGCCCTGCTGCTCGTCGCATTTGGCCTGAGCGCGGGTCTGGACATCGAGCTGCGCGTCTCTGACGCTCTGGGCCTCGGCCCGGACTCGAGTCCGGCCGGACTCATCCTGGTGACGATGGGGGTGGTTGCGGGCGTCTTTGCCTTCGGCACGCTCGTCTACACGGCCCTCGCGATCTCACTCGCGCCGCAGGTCGTCATGTTCGTGGGGCTGACCCAGGCGACGATGGGCCTCGACCACGTTCGACCGGGCGGTGATCGTGACCCGGACGAGGCCCCGCGCCATCGTGCGCGATTCCGGTGGATCACCCGACCGATGATCCTGGCCTTCGGCGTCGGTGGCCTCGGGCTGGTGGCGGCACTGGCGGCGTTCTCGCGCTGAGGGCTGCGGGGCTGGCGGCTTCTCGCGCTGGCGGCGGCGGCGCTGCCAGCCTCATGGGCACGGCCCAACCGCACTCGGTCGACCCGGACCCGACGGCGCGGGACGCGGCCCGCCCACGGCCCGCCGGTGTCTCACTGAATTAGGGAACGACACCACACCTAGTCGACGCCCAGCTCACGCAGTCGGTCGTCGTCGATGCCGAGGTGATGGGCGAGCTCGTGGACGACGGTCACCCAGACCTCGTCGGCCAGCTCGTCCGGGTCGGCGAAGTCCGCCTCCAGCGGCAGGCGGAAGAGGGTGATCCGGTTCGGGATGGCGGCCCAATCGGCGCCCCATTCGGTGCGTGGGACACCCTCGTACAAGCCGTACAGCGTCTCGTCCGGCTCGATCTCGTTCTCGCGGCGCTGGTCTTCCGATGGCTCGTCGGCGATCACGATGGCGACGTCCGACAGTGCCGACGCGAAAGGCTCCGGGATGGAGGCGAGCGCGAGTTCGACCAGCGATTCGAATGGGCGGTGCTGGCGTGATCGGGAACGGGCACTTCGTGCCCCGCGGCGGCGTTTGACCATGGCGCCCGTATCCTACGGGTCATGGACCTCGTACCGTCTCCGGATGCCGCTGCCGCGCCCGAAGGCTACGTCGTCACTGTCGGGGCAGGCGACCGTATCCACTTTCTCGATTGGGGCGGCAGCGGCCGGCCCGGCGTGCTCCTCATCCACGGCCTGTCGAACACGGCCTGGTCCTGGGCGCCGGTCGCGCGCCGGCTTTTGGCTGTCCAGGCGGTCGTCGCGATGGATCTCCGCGGACACGGTCTGTCCGACGCCCCGACGGCGGGCTACGACCCAGTGACGCTCGCCGAGGACGTCACCGCGGCAGCCGAGGGCTCGGGACTGCTGGCCGACGGCGATGACCGGGTCGTGCTCGCCGGGCACGGCTTCGGAGCCATCGTGGCGGCGTGGGCTGCGGTCGACCTGGCCGACCGCTGCGCCGGCCTCGTCCTCGTCGATGGCGGGTGGGAGGATCTCGAGACGGCGAGCGGGATGGACGTCGCGGAGTTCCTGCGCGGCCTCGACGAGCCCCCGGAGGTCATGCGCTCCATGACGGCCTTCCTCGCCGACCGCGCAGCCTTCGACCCGACCAGCTGGGATGCCGACCAGGAACGCGCCGCGCGGGCGACCGTCGTCGAGACGCATGCCGGTCGGGTCGTGCCATCAACCCGGCCCCACGCGGCCGAGGCCAGCGTTCGGGCGATGTTCGACTACGACCCGGTCGAAACGCTCGTCAAGGTCGAGGCGCCGGTCGTCGCGCTGTCGACCGCCGATGACGAGGAAGGCTCTCGCGGGAGGGCGTTGGCAAGGGCCTCGGCCGCCCGCGTCGCGGTGGGCCGCGACTCCATCGCCGTCACGCGATTCGAGCGCGATGGCCACAACCTGATGCGCTACCGTCCTGACGCGGTCAGCGCGGCGATCCTGGCGGTCGCCGGCGGGGCCGAACGCTAAGCGCTCGTCGCTCGGCGAGAATGCGCGGGCCTCGTTGCGCGGTGCCGAGGGCCGGTCGTTCGACCCGCTCCCAGCCGCGGGCTTCACCCCGGGCGGGTCGGTGGTCTGACTGCTCGGGCGCATGGTAGCAGCGCGCGACGTACCATCGCGGCCTGCACAGGAGCCAGGCCAGGTGTCCAGCCCGCCCGAACTGCCCAGCCACGTCCGGCGCATCGTCGACGAGATCGAGACCGAGATCGGCGAGGAACCGGGGCGGCCCGAGACACTCATCGAGGGGAGCCTCGGCAACGGCCATGACCCTGACGGCCATGGCGCCAACGGACGCGTGGAGTCGGCCGTACGCGAGATCCTCACCGAGATCGGCGAGGATCCCGACCGCCAGGGACTGGCCGGCACGCCGGGCCGCGTCCACCGGATGTACACGGAATTGACCGCCGGCTACCACGTCGATCCGGAGCGGCTCATCAACGGAGCCATCTTCGACATCGCCTACAGCGAGATGGTCGTGGTCAAGGACATCCCGTTCTATTCGCTGTGCGAACACCACCTGCTGCCGTTCTTCGGGACGGCATCGGTCGCGTACATCCCGCGCGGCAGGGTCATCGGGCTGTCCAAGATCCCACGCATCGTCGAGATGTACGCTCGCCGGCTCCAGATCCAGGAGCGGCTGACGCAGCAGATCGCCGAATTCCTCCAGGACCGGCTGACGCCGCAGGGCGTTGGCGTCGTAATGGAGGCGACCCACCTGTGTGCGGTCATGCGCGGAGTGCGCAAGCCGGGCACGATCATGGCCACGTCCTCCGTGCTGGGGCTGTTCCGGACACGTGACCGGACGCGCGCCGAGTTCTTCGCGCATCTCGAACGCCGACCGCCGGAGGCCTGAAGCGTGGACCTTGAGCTGCGAGACCGCGTTGTCCTGATCACCGGCGCGGGTGGCGGAGCCGGGCCGACCGTGGCCCAGGCCTTCGCCGCGGAAGGGGCCGTCGTGGCACTCCACCAGCGCGCCATGTCGATCGCTGGCGAACGACCGTCGCGGGCGGAGGTCAGCGCGCGGGCGATCGTGTCCGCCGGCGGTCGAGCGCTGGCGGTCTCGGCCGACCTCGGCTCGACGGACGAGATCGGCGCGATGACCGAACGGATCCGAACTGAGGTCGGCCCGGTCGCGGTCCTCGTGACGGCAACGTCCGCCTATCGAAATGATCGTTTCGCCGAGATCGATGACGAGGCGTGGACCTCGGTCGTCGACGACCTGCTGGGTGCCACGTTCCGGACCTGTCGAGCCGTCGTGCCCGGGATGGTCGAGGCCGGGTGGGGGAGGATCGTCAACATCGCCGCACGCTCCGGCCTCGCCGGCGTATCGCGGGCCGCGCACTACGGGGCGGCCAAGGCGGGAATCATCGGCCTGACGTCGTCGCTGGCCAAGGAACTCGGGCCGAGCGGCATCCTCGTCAACGCCGTCGCACCGACGCAGCTACTGACGGTCAAGGACGGCGTCCCGTCGATCGCCGAGGAGCGGGCGGCAGAGATGGCGAAGACCATCCCGGTCCGGCGTCTTGCGACCCCTGTGGATCTCGCTTCGCTCGTGGTCTGGCTCGGGTCCGGCGCCAATACGTACGTCAGCGGCGAGACGATCTCGCTGACCGGCGGCGACCAGCGCTGACCGGGACGCGGCCGTCGTGTCGTGCGGTGCCGTCCAGGCCTACAATCGCGACCATGACCGATCGACCGCTCAAGGTGCTCATCGCGAAGCCCGGGCTGGACGGTCACGACCGGGGCGCCAAGGTCCTCGCCCGGGGCCTCCGCGACGAAGGCTTTGAGGTCGTCTACACGGGCTTGCGCCAGACCCCGGACATGATCGCGACGGCGGCCTTGCAGGAGGACGTTGACGTGGTGGGCCTGTCGATCCTGTCCGGCGCCCACATGACGCTCGTCCCACGTGTCACGGCGCTGCTCGCCGAGCGCGGGATGGACGATGTCCTCGTCACGGTCGGTGGGATCATCCCCGACGACGACGTGGCCGCGCTCAAGGCGGCCGGTGTCGCGGAGATCTTCGGGCCGGGCACGACGATCGCCCAGGTCGCGGAGTTCCTGCGGGCGAACGCGCGCCCCCGCGACTAGGGTGGGGGAGGCGCTGGGCTCCCGGGCCGATCGCCTGGTCGAGGCCGCCCTCGGCGGCGACCGCCTGGCGACCGCCCGGCTGTTGACCGCCGTCGAGAACCGGACGCCGGTCGCCGAAGCGGCGATGCGCCGCCTCTATCCGCTTGCCGGGACGGCCCATCTGGTCGGGATCACGGGCCCACCCGGGTCCGGCAAGTCCACCCTCGTCGCGGCGCTCATCGCCGAAGCCCGCAAGGTCGGCCGGTCTGTGGCGGTCATCGCCGTCGACCCATCGAGCCCGATCACCGGCGGCGCGCTCCTGGGCGACCGGGTCCGGATGCAGTCGTACTCCGGCGACGCCGACGTCTTCATCCGCTCGATGGCGTCGCGCGGTCATGCCGGGGGACTCGCCGCGACGTCGACCGCGGCGGCGGCCGTGCTGGATGCTTGCGGCTTCGACCTGCTGTTCATCGAGACCGTCGGGACCGGCCAGAGCGAGGTGGAAGTCGCGGCGGCGGCCGACACGACCGTGGTCCTGGAGACACCCGAGATGGGCGACGAGGTCCAGGCGATCAAGGCGGGCCTGCTCGAGGTCGCCGACCTCGTCGTGGTCAACAAGGGCGACAAGCCGGGCGCGCAGCGGACCGCAGCGCAACTGCGGGCGATGCTCGTGCCGACCACTGCGCGCGACAAGGCCGGTTCCGTCCCGGCCGGCGCCGACCCGGTCCGTCCGCAACCGAAACGGCCCGAGGTGCTGATCACGACGGCCGCGACTGGGGTGGGCGTTCCGGAACTGCTGGCTGCCCTGGATCGGCATCGGGCGATCGGTCGGGTGGGGGTGGCTGCACCCGCGGCAAGGCTCGCCCGGGCCGAGGCGCAGGTCTGGGCGATCCTGGGTGAGCGCCTGCGGGCATCGCTCCTGGCGCCGGACCGACGAGCCACGACGGAGGCCGAGTTGGCGGCGGTCGCCGAGCACAGCCTGGACCCATATTCCGCGGCCGACCGCCTCTTGGCGGCGCTGGTCGAGCCGGCCGACCCTGCGTGACCGTCCCGGGTACGCTCTCGCGGTGACAGTCAAGCGGGTCTTTGTGGCGGGCGCGGGGCTGATGGGCCACGGCATCGCCCAGGCCCACGCCGCGATCGGGCTGGA
>JANONZ010000147.1:0-11661 GCA_031421095.1 Thermomicrobiales bacterium | reverse complement strand
GCGACGGTCCGGGGCGTCGGCTACCGGGCGGCGCGGGCATGACCGGCTGCCGCATCGCCGGGCGCATGCGGGCATGATCGCCCGCGGCATCGCCGGTCGGATCGCGCTCGCGGCGCTGGCCTCGGCCGGCGTCGGCCTCGCCATCCTGGCCATCGGCGTCACTGTGGTCGGCGCCGACGTCTTCCGCGAGCTGATGATCAAGGCCGGTGATTCCGCCGAGCACGCCCAGGCCATGTACGACGAGTCGGTCACCACCGTCGTCTTCGCGGCGGTCGCGGTCGCCGCCTTCGCCAGCATCGTCCTCGCGGTCGTCCTCGCGCGGATGCTCGCTCGACCGCTGGCTGAAGTCGGTGGCGCGGCGCGGCGGATCGCCGATGGCGACTACGCCGCCCGAGTCCCACGGGAAGGTCCGGACGAGCTGACAAGTCTGGCCGACTCGTTCAACCAGATGGCCGCCAGCCTGGAGCGACAGGAGGCCATGCGGCGCGACTTCATCGCGAACGCCGCGCACGAGCTGCGGACACCCCTCACGAACCTGCAGGGCTATCTCGAAGCCCTCCGTGACGGCGTCATCGTCGCGGACACAGCGACCTACGAGTCGCTCTGGGAGGAGGCGGAACGGCTCGTCCGACTGTCACACTCGCTCGATGCGCTCGCGGAGGGAGACGCCTCGACCGGACCGCCGGCACTCCAGGAACTCGACCTGGCGATCGCGATCAGGACGGCGCTCGAGCTCGCCCAGCCGACGCTGGATCGTGCCGGCCTGCGTGTCGTCGTCGAGCTTCCCGAGCGACTGCCGGCGCGGGCCAACCCCGACCAGCTCGCCCAGGTCCTGGCCAACCTGTTGTCGAACGCCGCCCGGTATGCGCAAGCCAGCGGCACCGTGACCGTCCGTGCCGAGCGACGGCCCTCCGACCTGCTCGTGTCGGTCGCGAACACCGGCGAGGGCATCCCGGCCGACGATCTCGAGCGCGTGTTCGAGCGTTTCTACCGGGTCGAGAAGTCGCGCGACCGTGCGCGTGGGGGCGCGGGCATCGGGCTCGCCGTCGTCAAGCAGCTGGTGGAGGCGGTTGGTGGCAGCGTAGGCGCCGAATCGAGCGAGGGTCAGACGCGCTTCTGGTTCAGCCTGCCAGCCTGACGGGCGTCGGTCAGGGCAGGGCGATGGCGATCATCCCGATGGCCACGCATCGAGCCCGGCCCACTGGACGGGCTTCAGGCGCTCCCAGCCGCTGATTCGGCGCGTCAGCGCCAGGCGACGCTCATCGGCATGAGACGCGGCGCCGTGGTCAAGCGGCGAAGACCGGTCGATTCGACGACGTAGTTGTCCTCGACCTTGAGGAGGATCGTTACGCCGTCGACCTCCACCTGCGTCTCCGGCTCGAGGGCGATCGTCATCCCCTCGACGAGCGTCTCGTCGCGAGAGGTCCGGTCGCGGCGGTGGATCGTCGGCGGCTCACACGCCCGAAGCCCGATACCGTGGCCGGTCCCGTAGGGCGTGATCGGGAGTCCCTGTCGGCTCAGGTATGCGTTGATCGCCGCATGGATGTCCGCGACCTTCGCCCCCGGTCGTGCCGCCTCTTCGCCGACGCGATGCGCGTCGAGAAGCTGTCGGTAGGCGCGCGAGACGACGGCTGGCGGCTCGCCGACAAAGCCGACGCGCGCGATGTCCGACGCATACCCGCCGCGTCCGTAGCAGCCGATGTCAAAGAAGAAGGCATCTCCCTCGCGGAGCGTCTGGCCGACGGCGAACCAGGTCCCCGACCCGCGCCGGACGTTGCACAGCGAATGGGTGAGGTACTCGACCCCGGCCGACTGGAGCGAAGCCATCGCGAGTGAGAGCACGTCGTAGTCGGTCATCCCGGGGCGAGCGCCGTCGATCGCCGCGTCGGCCGCGGCACAATTGACGAGCGAGGCCGCCTCGAGAAGTGCGACCTCGGCCGGCAGCTTGATCGCCCGTAGGTCGTAAAGGTCGCGCGCGACCCCGACGAACTCGACATCGGGGAGCTCCGCGCGGAGTGCCGAGAGGAGCGTCGCGTCGATGAGGTCGAACCCGACCCTCCGAGCGCCGAGTCGCGAGAGAGCCGCCGCGACCGCGGTCGTCCAATATTCAACCTGGGCCACGGCGGGGCTCCACGATGGCAGCGGATGGGTCACCCGGACCGCGGGTGCATCCGGATCCGGACCGACGACGTCCTCGTCGACCCAAGGAACGAATACCTCGCCCTCGCCTGATCTATCCACGAGCGCGACGAACCAATCGAACCCTTCCGAGATGATCTGGAAGCGGGCATCGAGCGCGTAGCGGATCGAGTCGAACCCGGTCAGCACGAGGTGGTCGAGAGTGCGAGACCGCATGAAGCCGGTCACCCGGTCGCTGCGAGCGGCACGAAGAGCCGAGGCGTCGTATGTGGGCCACACTGCCATGAGAGCCTCCAATAGGGCGGGCATCTGCCCGTGCGGATAGGGATCGTATCGAGGCGAGGCCGCGACGGCCGCGGCTATGAGCTGAGGCGCCGCCTAGCCGAGGATCCCATTCCCGGCTGGCGACAACGGCCACCGACCGGTGCGGTGCCTCGGTCGGTGGTCAGGCGGCAACGAACTGTATGTCCTCGACTTCTGAGCCGCGAAGCCGCACGACCGCGCCTTTCAGAATCCCGGTGTTGTAGTCGCTCCCGGGGTTGAGACACGTCGTCCGCCCGAGCCGCGCGGTCCCCCGCGACTCGTGGATGTGGCCATGCAGCCCGAGCATCGGCGCATGTCGCTCGATGAGCCGTCGGACGGCCGTGCTGCCTACCGGCACCATCGCGGCACTCGACCCGCCGACGAGCGAAAGATCCGCGCGGATCTGCGGGGCATCGTCGATCCGCGTGCCGTATGGCGGCACGTGAAGGTTGAAGATCGTCGGACGGCCAGGCTCGAGCTCGTCCGTCAACGCCTCGATCCGTGATTCGAGATCGTCCTCGGACAGCTCACGCGGGCTGTTCCAGGGTGTGACATTCGACCAGCCGTAGCTCAGGACCTGATACGGCCCGAGCTCGATGGTCCGCCCCTCTGGGTTGATGAGGTTCCGCCCTTCCGAGAGGATCTTCCCGACGAACTCGCCGTCGTCGTTGCCGGGCATGACAAGACACTTGATCCCACTTCCTTCAAGCCGCTCATCGGTGAGCCTGACCCACTGGCGGACGGCGGCGCTGATCACCGCCTCGAAGTGCGCCTCGCGACGGACGGGATCAGCCACCAACTCAGCGAGCTCGTCGGGATCGGTCCTGAAGGGGTAGAACCCGTTGAACCGGATCTGCCCTTCGACGGTCGCGAGCTCAGCCTCGTCTCTCGCGATCTCGGTCCGCCCGAGGAATTTCGCCTCATAGGCTCCGTCCGCGAGCCGAACGAGGGGTACGAGTGCCTTGCCGGTCACATCGCCACCAAGGATGAGCGCGTCGACACCGTAGAACTTACCGGCATTGACGAACTTGCGGTAGCACTTCTCGGACCCATGAAGGTCCGCAACATAAAAGAGCGTGTAGGCCGGGGCTTTCGAACGAGTCCAGAACGGCATGGGCGACTCCGATGCAAGATCCTCGGGCGCAGCAACAACGAAGCCGGCTTGACCGGACGAACGGTCCGATCACTCGGGTGGAATCTCGCGATAGGCGAGGTCGATGTTCACGCCGCGCATGCGCTGCACTGCCTTGATGACGAAGTATGCGACGAACCCGATGGCCGGCACGATGAGCGCGAGGGCGACGCGCTCCGGGTTGCCTACGAGGGACGTCCCGGAGTTCTGATCGTTGAGCAGGACATACGCCATGAGCGCCATGCCGATGAGGCTCAGGATGCCGATCAGCGACATGACGGGGAATCCGGCGACCCTTGCGTTGTATGGCGACGCCTCGAAGGCTTCCCGTTGCCGGTACGGGAAGAAGATCCCGGCGACCGAGACGAACAGATACGTCACCGTGAGCCCGAAGAGGCCGACGATGAAGGTGAGGTTCTGGTTGAGCCCGACGATCGCCACGCTGACGAGGCCGACGACCGCGATGACGACCATGGCGTTCACCGGCGAGTGGGTGCGCTCATTCACCTCTGCGATCCGGTCCGGCATCAGCCGGTCGAATGACCAGGCGAAGAGGTTCCGGCTCAGGAGGATCATCGTCTGGGGCACGAAGAGGATGAACAGGAGGAGCATCGCGACGGTGATCACGAGGCCAACGATGACGTTGCCCGAGGCGATCGCGGCGAGCTCCGTGTAGAGGGGAGCGAAGGTGAACCCGGTCGCGCTCAGGTCGGCCCCGAAGAGCTGCGCTCCGGTCCCGGCAAGGAGTCCGGCACCGGCGTTCGGCAGGAAGACCGCGACGCTCACGAGGATCATGACGACCGCGATGATCTGAGCACCCGGGATCGAGAGCAACGTGTTCCGCGAACCTCGCTTGATCTCGCCCCCGAAGTACGCCGACTGGAAAATGAACCCGAGCGTGTAGAACGCGAGGGTGACCGTCAGGAACGTGGCGCCGAGGTCCGTCGCCGGATTGGCGAACTGGCCCGCGGTGACGTACGCGTCATAAGCGCCCGTGGCACCGCCAAGCTTCTGCGCGTAACTGTCGAAGTTCGCTTTGAACGTGTCCTGGCCGACGAAGGCCAGGATGATGATCGGGAGGAGCACCGACCCGACCAACCACAGGACAAAGGCCCAGCGCTGGAACCGCATGAACCCGCGCAGTCCCCGTCCGAACGAAAGGAGCAACGCGGACGCGACGACGAGGATCGCGCCGGTGATGGTCACGCCGCTCGGGCTGAAGAAGAAGTCAGTGGAACTGAGGATGCCACTGTTGCCCGAGTACACAGCGAGCACTCGGAGGACCGGACCGACACCATAGAAGCCGAGATACACGGCATAGATGCCGATGAAGAACGTCGCCCAGAAGCTGAAGGCGAGGTTGCTCGCGAACCCGAGCGACGGATGGAGCGTCCGGCTTACCCACGTGTAGTCCCCGCCGGAGCGAGGCACCGCCGCGCTGAGCATCGCGTACAGGATCGCGCATGGCAGGGCGAGGACGAAGGCGATGATCGTCGCGATCATGAGATCGCCACCGACGTAGAACGCCGGTCCAAACGCGAGGATGAAGGCGATCGAGAGCGGGACCGACGACCAGATGAGGTTGTAGATCGCGGCGTCGACCCACGAAACCTCCCGGACGAGGCCCGTCGACTGTCTCGTGAAGAACCGGCTGCTCCCGCCGGGGGCCTGGTTCGGAACCGCGCTGTCGCTCACGTCGCTCCTCCTTGACTGCTTGCAGCGGCAATCCCGCTGTCCTGTCCCTCGTCGATGGATGTTGCCCCGACGGCTGGATGAACTCGGCCGCTCTGTCCGGTTCGTCCGCCGCGCGCGGCGTTGACGGCGAACTCGATCGGCAGCTTCCAGTCGTAGTTGATCTTCCCGGTCTGGAGCACGTGGTAGGTCTCGCTGCTGACGATCGAACCGACGGCCGGCAGCTGTTGGTTGAGGAACTCGAACAGCGCCTCGTCGTCCCGGAACAGCATCTCGACAAGGATGTCATGGCGGCCGGTCGTATAGCCGAGATAGACGACCTCCTCGCGGCGGGAGAGGGCCTCGCCGACGGTGAGGAGATTCCCGGGCTCGACCCTGATCCCGATCAACACGTCGGTCACGTACCCGGTCTTTCGCGGATTCAAGACGGCGACGAACTTGATGATCTCGTCCGCGACGAGGCGGTCGATCCGCTTGCGCACCGTCGGCTCCGAGACGCCCAGGAGGCGCGCGATATGGGCGTTCGTCGTCCGTCCCTGTTCCTGGAGCGATCCGACGATCGCGAGATCGACCGAATCCAGATCGTCGAGGACACGCCCCTCGCCGCTCATGTCTGTACGTCCAAGGCCGCAGGCGCAGCGGCGAATGCCGGAGGCAGTCCCTCCGCTCCCCGAAGCCACTCACGAGCATTGTCGCCGAGGTGGCCGACGTCGTATCCACCCTCCTGGACGATGACGAGCGGTCGTCCGGCGCTCGCCGTTCGGTGTCCGATCTCGTGGTAGACCGGCGTCGTCAGGGCGAAATCGCCGATCGGATCCTGTCCATATGTGTCAAACCCGAGGCTCACAAGAACGACGGCGGGCCGAAACGCGTCGATCCGCTCGAGCGCACGGTCGACGGCCTCGAGGTATTGCGCATCGGTCGTCCCGGCCGGCATCGGCTGATTGAACGTCGTGCCGGTTCCAGCGTCGGCCCCGGTCTCGGTGGCATACCCAGCGAAGTAGGGAAACGCGCGGGTCGGGTCGGCGTGGATGCTCGCGTAGAGGACGTCAGCCCTGTCGTAGAAGATCTGCTGGGTCCCGTTGCCGTGGTGGTAGTCAAGGTCGATGACGGCGATTCGATCGCCGGTCCGGCGGGCAAGCCATTCCACGGCCACCGCGGCCTGATTGAGGTAGCAGTAGCCGCCAAAGACCGAGCGTGCCGAGTGGTGTCCCGGTGGACGCGTCAGCGCGTAGGTCAACCGCTCGCCCGCGAGCACGGCGTCGGCGGCAGTGAGCGCGACATCACAGGCCTCGCGCGTCACCTCATACGTGCCGGACACGATAGGGGTCGCGGTGTCGAAGCAGAAGTAGCCCGCCTGGCCGCACGGAGAGGACGGCACCGCGACCTCGCCCATCCCCGCTCGGACCGCCGGGTGAAGAAACGCGTCGGGCATGATCGCTGGTGCGCCTGTGCCACGTGACCGCCAATCCTGCCACGCCGTCTCGAGGTAGCGGATCAAGCCGTCATCGTGGACAGCCCGAACGGGATCGATCCCGTGCTCGGTCGGAGCCTCGAACGCGAATGTCGAATCGCTCGCGAGGGTGCGGTGGATCGACTCGACGCGAGCGGCTACTTCGTAGCCCGGGATCCGTTGGCCGCCCGTCACCTCGAAATCCGGGTCGTGAAGCTGGTGGCGAGGGCTGTAGATGACACGCACGATCTGCCGTACCATCCTCGCGTGGAATTACTTTCGGAACGATATCCTAGTCGTTACATCAGATTGCGTCAATACACACGTTGCTTGCAGACGAGAAGCGTGCTATCGTGCCTAGCATCGCTTCAGAAAGCGTACATCGCCACCGGTGGCATTGGGTGGTACGCAGCCCGAGGAGGACGCGGATGAACGGCGTACACGAGCAGCCCGCGATCCCAGCCGGTGAGTTCGCCGATCGTCGGGCCCGGGCCGCGGCAAAGGCACGCGAGCTCGGATATCGGGGGCTCATCGTTTGGTCGCGCGGCGGGGCAACGTATGACAACTTCGGCGACGTCCTCTACCTGACGAATCACTATGGGCCGTTCCCGTGGATCAACGACAAGCCGCCGCTGTGGACCGGACGAAGCCACTCGGCGGTCGTCATCACCGCAGACGGAGCGTCGGAGCTCGTCACGGATATCACGGACTGGCGGCCGGACCTCGTCCAGGTGGATGCCGTCCACGTCGATCGAAACCTCTACCGGGGACTCATCGATGTCGCCCGGCGACACGGGCTTGACGAGGGCGCGGTGGGCGTGGTCGGGCTCGAGGCGATGCCCGCCTCGGCCTATCTCGCGTTGATCGAGGGGCTCCCCAAGGCGAACCTGTGCGACGCCGATGATCTGGTCATGGAACTCCGCATGCACAAGAGCGACGCCGAGATCGAGATGCTTCGCTACTCTGCCAAAGTCGGAGCGGCGATCACTCGCACGATGATGGAGCAGATCGTGCCGGGCAATACCGACGGCGACCTCGCCGCCGCGGCCCTCTCCATGGGAGCTCGGATCCCCGGCGTTGCCCAATGGGATATCCCCCTCGCCTCGGGCGCCTGCTCGGGCCACTTCCAGTACGCGCGACTTCCGAGCTGGGACGCGGCGACGCCGTACCGACCGGGCGACCTCGTCCACCCCGACAACTATGGCTACGCCAACGCCTACATCTACGACATCGTGCGAACCCGCGTCGTCGGTGATCGGCCCGCCGATTGGCAGAAAGAGATCATCGACGGAGCTGCGGGCTGCGTCCGCGCGGTCATCGCCGCGATGAAGCCAGGGATCACGACCGGCGAGCTCTTTGACGTCGGCAAGGGATACCTCATCACGAACGGTTTCACCGACGAGGTCGCGTTCAATACGAGCTTCCCGTGTTTTGGTCACCAGGACGGACTCGCGTTCGATGACCCGTGGCTGGCCCGGAACACGCCCGATGAGAACGTGCCGATCGCTGCGGGGACGGTCTGGTCGATCGAGATCCAGGTCGGCAAGAACGGTCACGCCGCGGGCTTCGAGGACATGGTCGTCGTCAATCGCGATGGCACCGTTGAGATCCTCACCGAGGATCTGCCGATTCACTGGGGTTACTAACCCCGGCGGCGGTCAGAGAGGAGCGAGCGATGCGGATCGCAGTCCTCCAGTTCGCGCCGACGCTCGGCATGCTGGAGCCGAACCTGGCCTCGGTCCTCGCCGGAGTGGATCGAGCGGCGGCAGCTGGAGCCGACCTGTTCGTGGCGCCGGAGATGAGCCTTACCGGGTGGACCCTCCGTGACCCCGGGCTCAGGGCGCAACTGGCCGCCGCAGTGGAGGCCACGGCGCTGCCCGCCCTCGCCCGGGCCGCTGCCAAGTGGCAGCTCGGGATCGTCGTCGGCGGGCCGCTGTCCGTCCCCGGTGAGCCGCCGCAGGTGGGCGGCAGGCCGGCGCTGGCGAATGCCGTTATCGCGCTGGCACCCGACGGATCACGGACCGTCTACCGGAAGATCCACCTATTCGGCGAGGAGCGCGACTGGTGGCTGGCCGGGGACCTGCCCGCCGTCGGAAGGATCAACGGCGTCCGAGTGGGCCTGACGATCTGCTACGACGGTGAATTCCCGGAGATCCCGCGGATCACCCGTCTCGCGGGCGCACAGCTGATCGTCGTGCCAACGACGAACATGACTCCCTACGAGACGGACCAAGACCTTGTCTTTGCGACGCGCGCCCTCGAGAACGAGTGTCCGGTCGTGGTCGCCAATCGCGTCGGTAGCGAGAACGAGTGGTCGTACTTCGGTCGGAGCCTCATCGCCGATCAACGCGGGCGCATCGTTGCCCAGGCCGGATCTCAGGAGGAGTTGCTCATCGCCGACATCGAGCCGGCCGGGTCCGGCGACCCAGCCCTGTCGTATCTGACCCGACGCAGACCAGAGGTGTATGGCTCCCTCGTTGAGTCGTACGCGCCATCGGATGTGGCCGCCTCTGGGGCAGCGGGCCGGTAGCCGTTCCAAGGAAAGGAGACCCAGCGATGACCATTCACAAGCCGTACGCACTCGGCCCCGAGGGCTGGGAGGGTCCGGGGCTTCCTCAATCGAACCTTCCGTCCTTCATGGGCGCTCCTTGGGTCCCGTGTCGGACCGAGACTCTCCGCGACATGGGCGCGAAGGCCGTCTTCCTCGGCGTGCCATTCGACCAGGCGACCGTCTACCGCTCCGGGTCGAGCCATGCTCCGCGGGCTTTGCGATACGTCTCGGAAATGTTTCTGCCGTACCTCGGCGACTTCGACATCAACGTCTTCGACGAGTTCCACCTCGCGGACGTTGGCGACGTTCCGATGATCCCGGCCGATGCGGCTCGGTCGCGGTCCTACATCGAGAAGTACGTCGACCAGATCCTCCAGGCGGATGCGATCCCGATCTGCATCGGCGGTGACCACTCGATCCCGATCCCGATCGGGGCCGCCCTGTCGAAGCGCGTGTCGGGCAAATTCGGCTACATCCACTTCGACGCGCACATCGACTGCCAGCCGAACTTCGCGGGCGAGCGGTTCACAAACTGGTCGCACGTCGCGCGGATGATCGAGCTCCACAACGTAGACCCGAAGAACGTCGCGATCGTGGGTGCTCGAGGTGCCCTCAATCCCCCCGAGCAGTGGGACTTCGCCAAGAAGCACGGGATCCGAATCTACCGGATGATCGAGATCGAAGAACGTGGCATCAAGGAGGTCGTCAACGAGGCGCTCGACATCGTTACCGACGGGACTGACACGTTCTACTGCAGCCTCGATAGCGACGTCGTCGACGCATCGGCGATGCCCGGCACCGACGCCCCCGAACCGGGCGGGCTGACTGCCCACGAAATCCTCCGCGCCTGCGAACTCATCGGGGCTCGAAAGCCGGCGGCCCTCGACATCGTCGAACTGATCCCAGCCTACGACAACCCCGGGATGATCTCGCTTCGGCTCGCCGGTTACATGATCATGCACTTTCTGGGTGGCATGGCCACCGGCGGGGAACGGGTGCGGTCCCGGACTCGCGATGGGATCTAGCCACGCGGCGGGTGACTGTCTCGCAGAGTGAGGAGGGCGCGATCACAATCGCTGGCCGAACGTTCGAGGATCCGCTCGCCGAGGCTCTCCGGATCATCGATCTCGCCGACGGCGCGGGACTCCAGGTCCGGTTGATGGGGGGCCTCGCGTTCCATGCCCGCGCCCCCGAATGGACCGCCCGGATCGACCGGTCAGGCCGTGACATCGATCTGGCCACACGCTCGAAGGACCGGAACGCGCTCGCGGCGCTCCTCATCACCGAGGGTTATGTCCCAGACAGACACTACAACGCGGCCTTTGGCCACAAGCAGCTCTACTTCACCGACCCGGCATGGGAACGCCCGGTCGACGTCCTCGTCGACCGGCTGGAGATGTGCCACAGGTTGGAGTTCGCCGGCCGGCTCTCAGTCGACCGGCCGACGCTCCCGCTCGCCGAGCTCCTGATGTCCAAGCTCCAGGTCGTGAGGATCAACCGGAAGGACATCCTCGACCTGCTCATCCTCCTCCAGGAGTACCCACTCGCCGTCGACGACCGTGACGGGATCAGCCTCCCACGGGTCGTCGCCCACACCTCGACCGACTGGGGCTGGTGGCGGACCGTTACCGAGAACCTCGCGAAGCTCGACCTCTACGTCGACGAGGAGCTGAGGGACGACGACCTCGACACCGGCCGACCGCCGCGCTTCGACCTCCACGCCCAGATCGCCGACCTCCAGGTGGCGATCGACGCTGCGCCGAAGTCGACCCGCTGGAAACTCCGCGCGAGGGTCGGCGACAAGGTCGCCTGGTACGAGTCCCCCGAGGAGGTCGGCCACGGCCACTGACCGGCCACGGCCGTAGCGGAGCCAATGAGGCGGGCGCCCACTGCGCCGGTCGTCGACGGGCTATGGGTAGCCATCGCCCAAGTCGGGGCACGAGTCGGCGACGTGGCACTGAACCTCGCTCTCGCAGGCTGACATCTTCGGGCAGCGAGCCACCGCGCCACTCTAGACCTCGGGCCCCGCGCGAAGTCAGTCGAGTCGCGCTCGATCCTGCGGCGGGTCGTCGACCGGTGATGCGATGAACCCGGCGGACATGAACCCGGCGGACCCCTGGATCGGTGTCGACCGCCGGGATCCGGCAGGTCGCATGCTACACTATGCCACCGGTCCGGCGCCTGCGGGCGACCGTCTGACCCATGGGGATGTAGCTCAGCTGGAAGAGCACTGCGTTCGCATCGCAGGGGTCAGGGGTTCGAGTCCCCTCATCTCCACCAACCTCTCCGTTTCGTGCTCGATCTGGGGTGGGTGCTCGGCTGATGACAGCGACCTGGCCCGCGGGTCGCCTCCCATGGCGTAGTGGACGTTTCGCCGCTCTGCCGTGGCGC
>JANONZ010000146.1:0-3140 GCA_031421095.1 Thermomicrobiales bacterium | reverse complement strand
TATCCTTACATGATCGATGCTGTAAGGAGCGATGCCATGGAAGTCTCCGCGCGACTCAGCTCAAAGGGCCAGGTGACGGTGCCGCGTGCGGTCCGCGATGCACTCTCTCTCGAGGAGGGGGACCGTCTCGTATTCCGCGTGGAGGGCGATCACGCCGTGCTTGCGCGGACCACGGACCTGCTGGCCCTGGCGGGATCGGTGAGCGTTCCAGCGGCGAAGCGGGGGACCCCCTGGGCGGAGGTCCTGCGACAGACGCGGCGGGCCCGCGCCGCCGGGCGACGGTGACCGCGTTCGTCGACACCAACGTCCTCGTCCATCACCTCACCGGCGACCCACCCGCCCAGGCCGCCCGCGCCACTCGCTATCTCCAGGACGCCGACGAGCTGCTGCTACCGGACCTCATCCTCGCCGAAGTGGCCTACGTTCTCGAGTCGTTTTACGAGACGCCGCGAACCCAGGTAGCCACGACGCTCCGGTCCGTGCTGGCCTTCCCGGCCATCCGCGTCCTCGATGTCGATCTGCTCCAGCGGGCGGTCGAGGTCTACGAGGTCCACCGGCTCGACTTTGCCGATGCCTACCTGGTCGCCAGCGCGGAGCGAACGGGGATCGGTGTCATCGCCTCGTTCGACCGCACCATCGACCGGGTACCGACGGTCCGGCGCGAGGAGCCCGGCTGAGGCGCCCGAGTCCAGCGCGGCGCCATCCCCGTCCTTCGTCAGGTCAGGGCTGCGGACTCTCGGCCATCCGGCGCGCCATCGTCCCCATGACCTGCCAGGCGACGTCGGGGTGTGCGGCGAGAAACGGCCGGAACTCCCAGGCGGTCAGGCCCACGCACTTGAGATCGGTCTCGGCGGTGACCGTCGCCGTCCGTACGCTGTCGGTCGAGAGGAGTGCTATGTCGCCGAACCAGTCGCCGGGGCCCAGTCGCCTGACCTCGCGACCGCCGATGGAGACCGTCGCCGAGCCGTCGAGGACGATGAAGAACCCGACACCGGTCGCGCCCTCATCGATCACGTGCGTGCCGGCCCGGAAGGTGCGGTCCTTCAGTTCCCTGACAAGCTCCTCAAGCGAGCGACGATCGAGGCCCGCAAGGAGAGGGACCCGGGCGAGCACGTCGATGGTCGCGATGGTCGTCATCGCGGCGATACTACATCCGTGCCCGCGGTCGGCACAAGACACCGGCACGGACAACACTCCATGCTCGGCGTACGTCGGGCGGCCGCAACCTTCCAGGGTGCCCGATCCTCCCATAACCACTTCCCCAGACTGGTAAGCAGCAGATCTCGCCTCGCCGCGCTGGATTCGGCCTCGCGACGCGGGTGTCGGCCCGGGGGCTGAGCGTGGATCCGGCGTCATGACGCATCCCGTTGGCTCCTGCGGGCTCGGATCGGTCCCTGCACAGTCTGTGGATGCGGTTGTGGGAAAACGGCCGCCCAACACGGGCCCTGATGTTCACCACCACGGTCCGGCCAGCGCGGCCCGAGCTCACCCCGGCCACCGTCAGCTTCTACTTCTATCGCAAGGTGGACGCGGCGTGGACACTCCAGTCGCGCGATGACGTCGTCGCCGACGTCGGTGGATTGGCCCGCTCGATGTGGCGGTTCAGCACGATCGGCGAATGGTACGTTCGCGCGCAGGGCAACCCCACTCCCTACAACGCGAACAGCGTGATGAGTCCGCCAGAACGGTACGTCGTGCGCTGACGCCACTGGCGGACGAGGGCCGAGCGCCGCCGTCGGGTCCGACCCGGACGGGCACACTCGAGTGAGTCGTCAGTCGTCAGCCGTCAGCCGGCGACGGCGGCGGAGTTTCGGCGGCGGCCAACTCTGACGTCAATCCCTGCTCTCGAAGAGCAGGGTGTCGAGACCGCGTGTCAACCCGATGCGCCCGAGCACGAGGCGGACCGCGAGGAGCGTTCCCGACACATATGGTGTGGCCGAAAGGCCGGCGTCGTGGCGGATCGTCAGCCGTTCGTCGGGAAGGCCGAAGATGACTTCGGTGGAAACCGAGAAGCTCGGTAGCCGGACCGAGTGCACCTGGACGCCGGCGACCGCCGCTCCTCGTGCCTCCGGCAGGCCGTCGATCTGGTCCAGGTGGCGACCAACGACCGGCGTCCGTACTTGGGCGAGTCGTTCGGCGAGCTCGCGCGCGGTCCCGCTTGGCGCGTCAGGCTTCGTCGCGCTCGCGTAATCGATGATCTCCGCCTGCGGGAGGTGGCGAGCCACGAGCATCGCGGCCGCCTGCGCCATCGCCGCCGTGAGCGAGAAGTTCCCGGAGGAGATCACGCCAACGGCGTGCTCGCGTGCCGCTGCGTCGATCTCCGCGTAGTCGGCCGCAGTGGGGCCCGAGGCGCCGATCACGACGGCGACGCCGCGCTCGATCGCGGCAAGGGTGTTCGCCTTCACGGCCGTGTACGAGGTGTACTCGATCAGAACGTCGACGCCATCGAGCGCTTCGTCAACGGAGCCATAGACGGGCACGTCCAGCGCCTCGCCACCCAACGCCCTGCCGAGGTCCGCGCCGGCGGCCGAGCGTGCAACCGCGGAACGCAGTACGAGGTCGTCAGCCTCGAGGACACCAGCCACCAGCGCGCGTCCAGCCCAGCCGGTCGCACCGGCGATGCAGACATTGATCATGCTCGTCGACTCCTGTTCACGAGGCCATCGCATGGTCCGCCCCGTGACCAACGGATCCGCCTGGGGTTGCCCGGGCCAGGTGGGCAGCGAACCATTCGCCGGCGCGCGTCTTCCAACGGTACCTTCTCTCGCGTTCGGGTGGGTATGGATCACCCGAGGGGGTCGCGTCCGGGACCTGCTGGAAGAGCTCCGACGGCACAGGCTCCCTGGCAACGGGTACGTCAGGCGATCTGCTCGGCCGTCTGCGGGACATCCCGGGCCGCGATGAGGGCGGCGATCGCATGACGATCAGGCAGCGTCAGCCCGAGGCCGCCATTGCGCGCGATCGACTCGCGGTCCATGACCGCCTACGGCATCCGCTTCGAGTCCGCTGTTGTCCGTGTCGCGAACGACGCTCGTGTCGAGGGCCTGGGCATCGATACACAAGACACGAACAACC
The DNA here is from genome assembly GCA_031421095.1 of Thermomicrobiales bacterium. Lineage (GTDB taxonomy): Bacteria > Chloroflexota > Limnocylindria > Limnocylindrales > CSP1-4 > SPCO01. The sequence continues at coordinate 65 of JANONZ010000146.1, read as the reverse complement.
AGGGACTCGAACAGCAGCCCCAGCGTCTCGACGTCCCGCGCGATCCGTTCGGGCCGCGTGTCCAG
>JANONZ010000145.1:0-8444 GCA_031421095.1 Thermomicrobiales bacterium | reverse complement strand
GCCGGTGAATGGGCGTAACCGCCAAGGGCAAGGACCTCGTGGGCCGTGCCACCTTTGGCCGCGACTGCCCAGATCGTCGACCGCGGGTGCAGGTCGCTGTCCGGCGAGCGATCGGTCGTGAACGCGATCGTCGATCCGTCGGGAGACCAGGCCAGGTCTCGTACGTCGAAGTCGCCGCGTGTGACCTGTCGAAGCCTCGCACCCTCGCGCGCCGGGCCGACCCAGAGCTGATCGCGTCGGTCCAGGATGCCCACACCATCGAGGCGCCAGTCGAGGCGGTCGATGCGGCGCGCGGTCGGGCTGCTGCCGGGCGTTGCCTTTCCCACGAGGAACCGTGGAGGGTCCGCCGGAGCCACGACGGCCACCCGGTCGCCCGACGGGTCCCAGGCGAATGCTGCGATGCCGTGAGCCAGCGTCGCGAGCGTCCACGGCTCGCCACCCCTGAGGTCCAGGACCATCAGCCGGGTCGGTTCCTCCGGATGCTCTGGAAGACTGCGCAGGAAGCCAAGGCCCGACCCATCCGGGCTGAATCGCGGATGGGTGTCCCGCACGGCGCCGTGGGTCAGCTGCCGCGGCCGCCCCCTGTCCAATGGGGCCAGCCAGAGATGAGAGCGGTAGGTCTCGCCCGCGACAAAGCGCCGGACGATCGCGGCGACCCTCCCCGTTGGTGCGAGGTCGTGCTCCTCGAGGACGACCTGGCGCCTGATCACCTTGGGCATCATCGGCGCCCCGAGCGCCTCGGTTCGTTCAGTCACTGGTCCATCCTCTCGGCGGGCGCAGATCACTGGACCGCACGCCACCATCGATGGCGATCAGGTCCATGAGGATCGCGTAGGCGGTCTGTTTTACGCCCGGGTCGACAAGGGCGATCTCAAGGTGGCCGGCGTACTGGGTCTCCACCGCCAGGGCCATGGAGAAGCCGCTGGTCCGGCCGAACAGGCTGGCCGCCGGCACGCGCTCCGGCGCGACTCGGACGGGCCCGTGATCGCGGTCACCACGGGCCACGATGCGCACGCGCTCACCCGCGGCCGCCGCGGTTGCCAGCTCGGCCGGGCTGACAGCGTCGAGGCCCACCCGTTCGACATCGCCCGCTTTGACGTCCCGGTCGAGCAGGAGCTGGGCCAGGATGGCCGCTTTGAAAGCACCGTCCCAGCCATCGAGATCCGCCCTCGGGTCCGCCTCGGCGATGCCGAGTTGCTGCGCCTCTGCGACGGCCACTTCTGCGGAGCGCCCGTCGGTCATGGCATCGAGCACGAAGTTGGATGTCGCGTTGACGATCGCCGCGAACGACTGGATGGACCCGAGCGGAACGAATGCCTGGCGCAGGGCGAGGACCGGGAGGCAATCCATGAGGGTCGCCTCATAGCGAAGCGCCAGCCGTGCAGCGGCTGCCTCTGCGCGCAGCTCTGGCCCGTTGAGGGCCAGTGGACCCTTGTTCGCGGTGATGACATGGAGCCCATGCCGCAGAGCCGTCCGCACGTGGCCGGTGGCGGGTTCGCCCAAGGTTGGGTCCAGAGGCGTCATCTCGACCACCAGATCGACGGGTGCTCCCGGAAGGGCCGTCATCACATCGCCAGCGACCCGAAGGACGCGGCCACCGACAGCACCCGCGGGCTCGCTGTTCGACGTCTGCCCCGACCTCCGGGCGAGGTCGATCCCACCACCGGGCGGAGCCCCGTCGGGAGCCACCCACACCCCGTCTCGACGCGTGGCCAGCAGACCGATGGCGACCGTGATGCCGTGGCGCTCGCGCAGATCCGTCGCGCTGGCCTGGATCAGTCCACCGAGAGCCTGACCGACCGCGCCGTACCCGAGCAGGCCCAGCCGCCAGTGACGCAGCCCGCTGGCGTGCCGGCCATCGCTCACGGGGCGTCAGGGAGTGGGTCCGAAGTGGCCAGCCAGCAGGCAGAAGCCTGGCCGCTATCGAGCTGGATGAGGGGTGGCTCCTCCGACCTGCACCGGTCGAAAGCGAGAGGGCAGCGAGGCGCGAAGCGGCAACCTTCCGGCAGACGCGACGCGTCCGGGATTTCGCCCACGAGAAGCTCCCGCCGTCGACCCCGGGGTGCTGAGCGCGACGGGAGCACCGCCAGGAGGGCCCGAGTGTACGGATGTCGCGGCGCGCGCACGATCTGCTCCGCCGTTCCGACCTCGACGATCCGGCCGAGGTACATGACCGCGATCCGGTCGGCGAACGCCCAGGCCAGCGAGAGGTCGTGGGTGATGAAGATGAACGCCACGCTATGTCGCTCGCGCAGGTCGAGCATCAGGCGCAGGATGCCCGCCCGGATCGAGACATCGAGCATCGAGACCGGTTCGTCCGCGATGACGATCTCGGGATCCAGCACCATCGCGGCCGCGATCGCCACGCGCTGGCGCTGGCCGCCCGAGAGCTCGTGGGGATAGCGCTCCAGATAGGCCGCCGGAGGTCGCAGTCCGGCTTCCTCGAGAGCCCGCTCCACCCGTGAGGACCGCTCCGCAGGATCCCGGGCCAGGCCCTGCACGTCCAGTGCTTCACTCACGATCTCGAAGACTGTTTCCTTGGGATTGAGCGACTCGTATGGGTCCTGGAAGATGATCTGGACGCGGCGGTGATAGTCGAGCTTCGCCCGACCTCGCAGAGCGCTCACGTTCTGGCCGTCAAGCAGGATGCTGCCGCCGGTCGGGGCGATGGCACCCACTACCGCTCGGCCCAGGGTGGTCTTCCCGCTGCCCGACTCGCCGACCAGGGCGACGATCTCGCCGCGTTCGACGCGCAGGTCCACGCCGTCCACGGCACGGACCACCCGCGCCCGACGGCCCAGCACGACCGCACCGATCGACTGTCGGCCCGCGAAGTGGACTTCAAGGCGTTTGAGCTCGATCACTCCACGAGCTCCACGGACTGGGTCTCGGCATCGGCGACGAGCCGTGCATGCTCCAGGACGGGCAGCTCCCGAGGTGGAGGCAATCGGCCATCGTGGGTGACGGCGTGGCAGAAGACGCGATGGCCATCCACGATCAGTTCGGGTGGGTCGATCTCGAGACAAGCGGTCATGGCCCGGTCGCAGCGCGGATTGAAGCGGCAGCCCGCGAGCGGCGAGACAAGGTCCGGCACCACGCCGGGGATGCTCGTGCCGATCGCGCGCTCGCCCCTGACGTCCGGTGTGCTCGCCAGCAGCTTCTCTGTATAGGGGTGCATCGGGCCCGCGTACACCTGGGCGATGGGCCCGCTCTCGACGATCCGCCCCGCGTACATCACGACCGCCTGATCGCACGTCTCCGCCACCACCGACAGGTCGTGGCTGATGAGCAGCAGCGAGAGTCCCAGTTCGCGTCGCAGCGACTCGAGGAGATCGAGGATCTGGGCCTGAACCATGACATCGAGCGCCGTTGTCGGCTCGTCGCCGATCAAGAGCTTCGGGCGGTTGGCCAGGGCCATGGCGATGACGACCCTCTGGCGCATGCCTCCGGAGAACTCATGTGGGTAATCGCGCATCCGGGCCGGGCTGATGCCGACCCGATCGAAGAGTTCGGCCGCCCGACGCTGTGCCTGTTGTCGTGTGGCTCGTTCGTGCTGAAGGATGGGCTCGATCACCTGGTCGCCGACGCGGATGACGGGGTTCAGGGCGTTCATCGCGCCCTGGAAGACGAGGCTCATGTCGCGCCAGCGGTGGCGCCGGAGTTGCGACTCGGGCATGCCCACCAACTCCTCACCCGCAAGGCGGATGGAACCGCCCACGATCCGGCCATTCGCCGGCAGGCGCCCGAGGATCGCGCGGGCGACGGTGGTCTTGCCGCAGCCCGACTCTCCCACCAACCCCACCGCCTCGCCCGAGTCGACGGCAAAACTGATCCCGTCGACTGCGCGCAATCGGCCGCCCGGTACGCGAAAGCGGACGGCCAGATCGGTGATCTCCAACAGGCTCATGGGACGACCACCACGTCGGCGTGCGCGATCGCCCCGGTGTCCGCCTGCCGGCCCCGAAGGCGGGGATTCAGGATGCGTTCAAAGGCGCGTCCGATGAAGGTGAAGGCGATGACCACCAGGCTCACCGCAACGCCGGGCGCGAAGACATACCCCCACTTGCCCAGGCCGGCCGCACCGGACACGAAGGCACGGTTCATCATGGTCCCCCAGCTCGTGGCGGTCGGATCGGCCAGACCCAGGAAGGCCAGCGTGGTCTCGAGGAAGATCGCGGTCGCGACGGTCAGCGTGCTGCTGGCCATGATCAGCGACCAGACGTTCGGCAGGATGTGGCGCCGAATGAGATGTGGTGCGCCAGCCCCGTAGGCACGGGAGCGGGCCACAAAGGCGCGCTCCTTCACGCTCAGGGTCTGCGCCCGGATGACACGGGCCGTAGCCGGCCAGCTCGTGAAGCCGATGATGACGATGACGTTGATGAGGCTGGGTCCCACGATCGAGGCGACAAGGATCGCCAGTACCAGGGCAGGCGTGACGAGGAAAAAATCCGTCACGCGCATCAGGAAGGTATCGATGCGTCTCCCGTTGTAGCCCGCGACGATGCCCACCAGGGTGCCGATACCCACCGAGATGAGCGTGGCGAGGAAGCCGACGACCAGCGAGATGCGGCCGCCATAGGCCACGAGGGCGAGTACGTCGCGGGCGACCTCGTCGGTTCCGAGGAGGTATTTCCAGGACGGATCCGCGAGTGGCGCATCGGCGCTGCCAAGGGCCGGCGGGGCGCCAAACAACAGTGGTGCGGCGACCGCAAGAAGCACGAAGGCGGACAGGATCGCCAAGCCGGCCATGCCGGCTCGATCGCGTCGGTACTGGCTCGCGAAGCGACGCAGTCGGCGGGTCCGACGCGCGATCCGCCCACTCCGACTCACCCGCGCACTCTCGGATCGAGCAGGCCATACACCAGGTCGGCAGCCAGGTTAGCGGCCACGACCGTTACGGCGATGAGCAGGAAGGCGCCCTGTAGGACCGGGTAGTCGCGTGAGGCGACCGAGGAGACGATGAGACTGCCCAGGCCGGGCCAGCCAAACACGTTCTCGAGGGTGATGGCGCCGGCGAAGATGACACCCAGATTGATGCCGATCAGCGTGACGGTGGGCAGCAGTGCATTGGGGACGGCATGGCGGATGACCACCTGCTCCTCGCGCAGCCCTTTGGAGCGGGCCGTCTCGATGTAGTCCTCGGTCATCACTTCAACGAGTGCAGAGCGCATGAACAGCGCGTACTGGCCGATGAGCGCCAGCGCCAGCACGAGGGCGGGCATGAAGAGGTGCGCCGCAAGGTCACCGATCGCGGCGAGAGCATCGGGCGGCGTGAAGCCGGGCGTCAGCATCCCATTGATCGGGAATCCGAACTGGCCGAAGATCATGATCGCGATCATGCCCAGCCAGAAGACTGGCAACGCGTACAACACGAGGGACGCGGCCACGGTGACACTGTCGAACCAGCGGCCCGGCCTTGCACCCGCCAGCGTGCCGATGACGATCCCGATCACGATCGCCAGCAGGGAGGCAGTACCGACCAGCAGCACCGTTGGCCCCGCCCGCTCGACGATCAGCGTCGTGACGGGTACCCGGTACTGGAACGAGTAGCCAAAGTCACCCGATGCGGTCGCGGCCACGTAGCTGATGAACTGGTCGGGGAAGATCGGTTGATCGAGCCCAAGGTGGGCGCGGGTCGCGGCCACCTGCTCGGCGGGGATCCCGCGCGGCAGGAGTGCCCGAACTGGATCCCCTGGCAGGATCCTGAACAGGGCAAAGTTCAACACCATGATCGCGCTGATCGTCAGGAGCGCATGGAGGAGCTTGCCGCCGAGGTATGCGCGGCTCATGGCCTTGGCAGCGGTGCATGGCCGCAGGCTGCCGCTGGGCAGCCTGCGGTGGCGAGCCTTGGGGTCGGGCGCACGCTGTAGGGCGGTTCTAGTCGCCGAGCTCGGGTCGCGACCGGCGACGATACAGGAGGGCCGCGCCGACGACGACTACGACCAGGACCACGAGTCCGACGAGGACGATCGTCCCCGCACCGCCACCGCCGGTCGGGGCGGGGCTCTGGCCGGGGCCGGCTGACGCGCCCGGCACTGCCGCAGCGACCTTCGGCTCGGCGGTCAGGAACGTCTGGAACTGCCCATAGGCGAGCGACGTGAAGATCACGCCGCCATCCGCAGGCAGGGTCTTGATCCCCTGCCAGCGATCGGATCGGTACGCCTGGAGACGGTACGGGTACCACAGGACGGCGTAGGAGCCTTCCTTGTAGAAGAGCTCCTGCATCTTCTGGACGATCGCGGTCCGCTGGGTCTCATCGAGTTGCCCGTGCTGCTGGGCGTACATCGCGTCGTAGTCCGGATTGCTGTAGTTGGCGTCCTGCCAGGCATTGATCTGCGATGACTCGGCGACGCGGCCGAGGACGAGGTCCGGGTCGGGACCAAAGCCACCCCAACCCCACAGATAGAGATCGGAATCGGCGTTGGTGGCCGATGGGAATGTGGAGTTCGCCAGGAACGGCGACTCCTCGACCACTTGCAGATCGACGCTGACGCCGGCCTGCTTGAACCCTTCGACCATGATCTGACCGGCGGTCAACTCCGCAGGCTGGTTCTTCCGGATGTACAGCCGCAGGACGAAGTCCTTGCCGGCACCCTTGGGGTCAAACGCCTTCGAATCCGCGGGCACATTGAGGATGCCGTTGCCGTCCGTGTCCTGGAAGCCGAGAGCCTCCAGCAGGGAGCGAGTCTTGGCAGGGTCGAAGTCGAACGCCTGATCCGCGGCGGGCGACCAGTGACCCGGCACGCTCGGCGGCAGGAGGGAGTCCCCGGGCAGGGCGTAGCCGAGCAGCGCCGTCTTGACGATCGACGCCTTGTCGATGGCATGGAAGAGCGCCTGGCGAACGGCCACCTTCGTGAGCCACGGGTTACCCAGGCTGCCCTGGTCAGCGTGTGCCTTGACTTGGCCAGCCTTGGGGACCCAGCTGTTCATGCCGACTTGGTAGAACCCGATCGGGGCGCCCTTGATCGTCGTGACACCGGGGAAATTGGTCAGCGATTCGAACACCGTGGTCGGCACCTGATCGATCATGTCGATCTGACCGTTCTTGAGTGCCTCCACCATGGGGCCGGCGTCCGGGAAGTACTGGATGATCAGCTGGTCGATCTTCGGAGCCCCGCCCCAGAACTGCTTGTTCGCCTCGAAACGGACGTACTGGTCCTTGACCTCCTGGACCAGGTGGAATGGGCCCGACCCCACCATCGAGGCGTTGTCGAACGCTTTGACGTCCTTTGCGGTGCCACTGGCCGCCTCGTAGCTGACGGCCTTCCAGATGTGCTCGGGCAGGATCGGGACCGGCGCGGACAGGATCGTGGCAGACGGCTTGTCCGTGACCAGGACCACGGTCTGCGGATCAGTTGCCTTGACCGACGTGATGCCGGCCATGTTGTCACGGAACAGGCTGAGCCCGAAGGAGCCGTCCTTGTACTTGAAGCTGTCGATGATGTAGTTGTAGGTAAATGCTACGTCAGCCGCGGTCACGGGCTGGCCGTCCTGCCACGTGGCACCCTGGCGGATCTTGAAGGTCCACGTAAGGCCGTCAGACGAGTGGGTCCAGCTCTCTGCGAGGCCGGGTGCCGGCTTCAGATCCGGACCGATCGCAACGAGCAGGTCGTAGCTGACGCTGGTGATCTGGTAGTCCGCAATCAGAAGGGCGATGAACGGATTCAGGGTCGACCACTTCTGTGACGTCCCGATACGCAGGGTGACGCCGCCGCCAGTCGCGGCGCTGGGGCTGCCAGCGGCCGGGGAAGGGCTACTTGCAAGCGCTGCACCGAGCGGGGCGACCGCCATGGCCAGGATCGCGAGTCCCAACGCAGCGATGAAGCCGTGGCGTCTCCGTGGGCGGGATAGTTCCAGCGTTGCCATCAGTAGCTCCTCTTGCCCCCAAGGGGATGTGGGCGCCCCCCCGGCGCGAGTCCAAGCCGACCGTGTAGGTCCCTGACTTCACAATTCGTGTAGCAGCAGTTGGTGCGCATGATATGTACACTGTGGCAACGGGTCAAGGTGTGTGTTCTCAGTACACAGCAAAGGGTGGAACCGGTCATGGCCATCGAGATCGAACTGGGCCTCCGGCTTCATGAATTCCGGGTTGCCCGGGGACTGTCGCTGCGTGCTGTCGCCCAGCAGTCTGGCCTCACGGCCAGCTTCATCTCCCAGGTCGAGCGAGGTCGGGCGAGTCCGTCGATCGGTTCCCTGGGACGGCTCGCGGAGGTGTTCGGCGTGACCGCGGGTCAATTCTTCAACGGTGTGCCTGCGGCGGGCCGGGTGGTCCGCCACGATCAGCGCCGGCGGATCCGGTTGCCGGGTCTCGGGGAGGTCGACGAGTACGTCACGAACGACACTGCTGGGATCCTCCAGGTGGCCGTGACGACATTCGACATCGGAGGCCGCAGTGCGCAGTCACCCTTCGTGCACGACTCCGACGAGGAGGTTGTGCTCTTGCT
>JANONZ010000144.1:0-1991 GCA_031421095.1 Thermomicrobiales bacterium | reverse complement strand
CGACGCGCCAGGCGGCGAATCCGCTGGGCCAAACGACCCTCACCGTGTCGCCCGATGCGACGGAGACGAGGATGAGCTCATCGCCGGAAGTCGCCACGCGAACGGGTGCGAGCAGGGCGGCCGCGCAGGCGCCGGACAGGTTTGGGCTTTCCGTGGTGATGTGCAGCCGAGTGGCGCCCGCGGGCAGGGCCGGACCCGTGAACAGGGGCAGAACCCTCAATCCAACGGCTCCGAGGACGAGCACGCCAGCTGCGGCGATTGAGATGATGGCCTTCCTGCGCCGGGACATCACGGCATCCTACCCACGATGCGGGCTATCCGTCAGACCTCCCTCGCCTCGCTCAGCGAGCGTTCGCGAATGTGCCATCGCCTCAACGACGGGTGCGTGCCGCGTTCTCCTCGATCCGCGCCTTCACCAGCTTCTTCACGAGTGCGGCGGGGAGGGGCTTGTCTGCGTGGAAGCGGATCGTCGCTTTCCCGGTAACGTAGGGCTTCAGCTCATCCCCGAGTGCGTCCTTGACCGCCTGGCTCGCGGGAAAGAGGCTGCAGTGGTCCTTGAACGCGGCGTAGGACACGAGCAATCGACCACCGTCCGTGAACGTCGGTATCTGGTAGCTGATCGTCTCTGTCGCGTCGGGCGCCGCGGCCTTGATCGTCTTCCGAAGCTTCTCCAAAACAGTGCGCGATGTCTCTGGAAGCGCGGCCAGATAGTCCTCGACGCTGGTTGGGGCGGCCATTCCAGCCCTCCGTGAGACACCCTTCAAGGGATCATTCCACAACTGACGCGTCGGCAGAGGCCGAACCGCCTCTGGGCGCCGATCGGGCGGTACGCCGCTGGGTCAGGACGTGGCTGGTACCTCCTTGACGCGGCCATCGAGTTCACCGAAGTCCCATACATCGATGTCCGGTGGTTGCAGCCCGAGCGTCGTGAGTGCAGTGCAGATCTGGCTTCGATGATCTGTCCCGTGGTGCAGCGCCTGCGCGAGCCGGATGCCTATCGGGGCGTGGGACTCGGACCCGTCGTCACGGCGCCGCACGCGGACCGCCTCCGGATCGAGGCTTTGTGCCATGAGCTGCGACCAGGCGGCCCCGTTGCCCTCCATCGCAACCCGGAGCTCCGGGAGATCCATGCGGTCCTCGTCAATGAGGGGAGTGCGCCCACCAGTCATGGTGAACAGGTACGACGTGTCGGCCCCGACAAGGTGGCGCACCAACGCGAGGATCGAGCCGTAGGTCCCCGGAACGACCGTCCCCAGCTGCTCCGGGCTGAGCGGGAGGCACATATCGACCAACCGCAGCGTCGCCCAGACGTGGTGCGCGAACGCGTCCCCCAACAACGACCTGCTCATGCGCGCACGGTACCATCCCGTGTTGCACGCTCCGAGGAAGAAGAGGCCGTGCTCCCTCAGTGTGATCTCACTGGAGTTTGAGCGGCGAGCTCAAGGTTGCGCTCGAATCCTGCCGCGATGAGTGTTGCCAGCTCGGCAAAGAGCAGCTCGTCGACGGTCGTAAAGTTGAAGCACGACTTGCCCTGCTTCCGGCGGCGCAACTCGGGCGACAGCGCGTCGTCCAGGTCGCGAAAGGCGTAGATCGGCGTCAGGTAGAAGCTGACATAACGCTTGCCCAGACGGGTGCCGGCGACGTAGCCCCACGGCTTGCCTTCGAGCCCGGGGGTCTCGCGGGTCAGTCCGCCCGGGCCATCCTTCGTGCGACAAGCCTCGAACGGTATGGCTCGAGGATCTCGCGCAGCCGCAGATCGACGGCGGCAAAGTCGTCCGTTCGGTCAGCGATCGACCCGACCCTCGATCACCCAGGTGGAGAACAGAACGCGCACTCCGTCCGGCGTGAGGTAATCGCTCAACGCCCGGGCGACATCGGCGCCGATTTCCTGGGCGATGCCGGGAGCCGCACTGGCGAGCGCAGGCGCGACCGGGGTCGCCGCGAGGTGGCGCAGGGCCCAGTCGGCCAGCGGCGGCAGGTCGAGGGGAAGA
>JANONZ010000143.1:0-6930 GCA_031421095.1 Thermomicrobiales bacterium | reverse complement strand
CACGAACGTGAGTAAACCCAAGCGCCCGCGCCAGCCAGTCGGGAGCCAGCCGCCAAGCACTCGGCCCACAGGCTCGCCGCCCATCCCGGCGGGCTCGCCGCCGATGTCGGCCGCGCCCGGCATGCCGGCTGACGCCGGTGGCGCGGATCACGGCTCGACCACGGCCCGACCTGCCACGGATCACGGCTCAACCACGGCACGACCTGCCACGGCTCGCCCTGCCACGGCTCGCCTCGGATCGACCCGTGTCGTCCGCAGCGGGCGCCGCGAGCACGCCCGAGGAGGCCACAAGCCGTCCCTCATCGAGCGCTACCGGACGGCCATCGTGGCGCTCGCCGCCCTGGTCGGGGTCGTGCTGATCGCCACATTCGTCTTCCTTTCGGCGTCCGCGCCGGCCACCGCGTGTACCACTATCTGGGTCCCGGCGGCCACGCCGAGCCCGGCGGCGAACGCCACACCGAACCTCGGCTACGTCCAACCGGACATGGGTGCTCGCCACATCAACGTGGGTGAGAAGGTCACCTACACCATCTGCGCGCCGGCATCCGGCCCACACGCCAATCGAGCCGGTGCCGGTCCCGTGCAGCCGCGTCTCTACGGACCCAACGACACCGTCGGTCCGCAGGGCTGGATCCACAACCTGGAGCATGGCGGCATGGTGCTGCTCTACCGGGGCGACGGTGAAGGTGCCACGGATGCGGGCCAGGCGGCTCTCCGCGCGTTCTACGACAGCTTCCCGCCCGGGCCTGTGTGCGGCACTCCCAGGGGCGCATCCGGGCCGGTCATCGCTCGCTTCGACCAGATGTCGACGCCGTTCCAGGCGCTCGTCTGGGGTCGCGTGCTGCCGCTCGAGACGCTCGACCAGGCCCAGATCCTCGCCTACTGGCAGCAGTGGGGCGAACGCACGAATCCCGAAGCTCAGTGTGCGCCGCCGAGCGCACGCCCCGCCCCCAGCGCGGCCCCGGTTCCCAGCGCGGCCCCATCGCCCAGCCCAAGTTGACCGAGGACGCCACCACATGCGCCTGATCTCGTACATCGGACCCGACGACGCCGGCACCGGCCTGGTGGTCGGCGACCGACTCATCCCCGTTCAGCCCTGGTGGCTGAGCGGTGAGGATCTCGAGCCGGAGGCGATCGAGGACCTGCGTCGTCGGATGGCGCCGCTGGAGGGCGCGGTCGGCTTCGATCTGGATGAAGTGGACACCGTTGCCCCGATCCCGTCCCCCGGCAAGGTCATCTGCGTGGGCCTCAACTACCAGGATCACGCGGCGGAAGGCGGTCGGGCGGCCCCCAGCCGGCCCCTCCTCTTCTCGAAGTTCGCCAACGCCGTCATCGGAGACGGCGATCCGATCGTGCGGCCGGAAGGCACCCACGCGCTCGATCTCGAAGTCGAACTCGGTGTCGTCATCGGCACGACCGCGCACCGCGTCTCGCGCGCGAATGCCCTTGACCACGTGGCGGGCTACGTCGTGGTCAACGACGTCAGCGCGCGCGACTGGCAGGGCACGAAGGAGGCGCTGCACGAGGGCGAGGTCGGTGATGGCCAGTGGCTGCGTGCCAAGGGCTCCGATACGTTCCTGCCGATGGGGGCCACATTCGTCACCGCCGACGAGATCCCCGATCCGCAGAAGCTCCGCCTCCGCTCGTGGCTGACCAAGGGCAGTGGCCCGGACGCCGGACGCGAGAAGCTCATGCAGGACGGCACGACCGCGGACATGATCTTCGGCGTCGCGGCCCTCATCGAGTACATCAGCAAGGCCATCACCCTGGAGCCCGGCGACATCATCGCCACCGGGACCCCGGCCGGCGTCGGTGTCTTCCGCGACCCGCCCGTCTTTCTGGAGCCCGGTGACAGGGTCCGCTGCGAGATCGAAGGGATCGGCTCGGTGGAGAACCCCATCATCGACTGGACCGACGACCTCGACGACGGCGACGACCTCGACGACGGCGACTGACCGGCCGCCGATGGCGACCGATCGCCCGCCACAGATGCTGGCCCTGGTCAAGACCGGCCCCGGTCCCGGCCTCGAACTGCGGGACGTCCCGACCCCGACCATCGGCATCAACGACGTCCTGATCCGCGTCCACAAGACGGGGATCTGCGGGACGGACCTGCACATCGAGTCGTGGGATCCGTGGGCGGCTCGGACGATCAAGCCGCCGCTCGTCGTGGGGCATGAGTTCGTGGGCGAGATCGTGGCGGTCGGCAGCAACGTCGCGGACTTCGGGGCGGGCGATCTCGTATCGGGCGAGGGCCATGTCGTCTGCGGCCGCTGTCGTCATTGCCTCGCCGGCCGGCGTCACCTCTGTGCCAACACGATCGGGCTGGGCGTCGGGCGGGACGGGGCGTTCGCCGAGTACGTCAGCCTGCCGATGAGCAATGTGTGGCACCACTGGCCGGGGATCGACGAAGAGGTCGCCGCGATCTTCGACCCGCTCGGCAACGCGGTCCATACCGCACTCGCCTTTCCGGTCCTCGGTGAAGACGTTCTCGTCTCTGGCGCCGGACCGATCGGGCTGATGGCCACGGCGGTCGCCCGCCACGCCGGTGCGCGCCACGTCGTGGTGTCGGAGCCGAACGCCTACCGGCGCGAGATCGCGGCACGGATGGGTGCCACACTGGTCGTCGATCCGCGCGAACGGGCACTCCCCGACGTGTTCGCCGAGCTCGACATGGTGGAGGGGTTCGATGTCGCACTGGAGATGTCCGGCAACCCCGCCGCCCTGCGCGCCGCCATCGGCTCCATGGCCCACGGCGGTGGCATCGCCATCCTGGGCATCCCGACCGAGGAGATCGCATTGGACGTCAACGCCATCGTGTTCAAGATGCTGACCCTGCGCGGCATCTACGGTCGTGAGATGTACGAGACCTGGTACAAGATGACGGTCATGCTCCAGTCGGGGCTGGATGTCACCCCGGCCATCACCCACCGGTTCGGCTTCCGAGACTTCGCCGCGGCCTTCGATGCCGCCCGGGCCGGCGACTCCGGCAAGGTCATCATGGATTGGACGTCATGACGACGGACCGTCGCCCCGATCCGCTCGCCTTTCTCGATGACGAGGTCGCGGCCCTGCGCGCGCAACATCTCTACCGGGCGCTGCGGGTCATGTCGTCCGCCCAGGGGCCCATCGTTTCGGTCGATGAGCGCCGGGTGATCAGCCTCTCATCGAACGACTACCTGGGACTCACCCACCACCCACGCCTGCGTGCAGCGGCCATGGCTGCCGTCCACGACTACGGCGTCGGGAGCGGTGCCGTCCGAACGATCGCCGGGACGATGTCGATGCACCAGGCGCTGGAAGCGGAACTGGCGACGTTCAAGGATGCCCCCGCTGTCCTGACGTTCCAGTCGGGCTTCAGCGCGAACACCGGGGTCATCCCGGCCGTGACCGGCGAGACGGACCTGATCGTCTCCGATGCCCTCAATCACGCCTCGATCATCGATGGCATGCGCCTGTCGAAGGCGCCCCGGAAGGTCTACCCGCATGCCGACATCGCCGCGCTGCGCGAGATCCTGCGCGAAGCGCGCGAGACGGGCCGGCCGGGCGGCGGGGAGTACCGGCTGATCCTGGTCGTCACGGATGGGGTCTTCTCCATGGATGGCGATATCGCGCCACTCCCCGAGGTGGTCGCTGCGGCCGAGGACTTCGGCGCGGCCGTCATGGTCGACGACGCCCACGCCAGCGGCGTGCTCGGTCGGAACGGCCGCGGTACGGTCGACCACTTCGGCCTGCATGGCCGGGTGGCGATCCAGGTCGGCACGCTGAGCAAGGCCGTCGGGGTCCTGGGCGGGTACGTGGCGGGTTCGATGGCCCTGCGCGAGATCCTGACCCAGCGCGCGCGACCATTCCTGTTCTCCACCTCCCACCCGCCGGCCGTGGTGGAGGCCTGTCGCGAGGCGATCCGGGTCATGTGCGACGAGCCGGAGCTCCAGGAACGGCTGTGGGCGAACACTCGACGGTTCAAGGCGGAACTGGTTCGCCTCGGGTTCGATACCGGTCACTCGGAGACCCCGATCACGCCGGTCATGATGGGCGACCCCGACACCGCCGGCCGTTTCAGCGATCGACTCCTCGAGGAAGGCGTGTTCGCCCAGCCGGTCGTCTTCCCGACCGTCGCGATCGACAAGTCACGGCTTCGCACGATCGTGACCGCGGCCCACGCCGACGAGCAACTCGACCAGGCCCTGGCGGCGTTCGATCGGGTCGGCCACGAGCTGGGCCTCATCTCGGGGTGATCGATCGCCAGGCGCGCGACCTGCCGCTCGACGCGCATCTGCATACGGACCTGTCGCCTGACAGCAACGTCCCCATCGATGTCTACGCCGAGGCGGCCCTGGAGCGGGGCATCACGGAACTGGCCATCACCGATCACGTGGACTTCGAGCCAGGCGCGCCGGCCTTTGGCTATGCGACGTTCGCCGATCGGGAGCGGATCGTCCGTGGCGCGGCGGAGCGATGGGGACCGCAGGGCGTGACGATCCGGTTCGGGGTGGAGCTGACCTACGACCGCAGCTGGGAAGCGGACATCCGGGATCACCTGGCCAGACATCCCTACGACTTCACCATCGGCTCCGTGCACAGTCGGGTCGATTCCCTGTACGGCCACCGCCGGGTCGCGGCATGGGTCCAGGGCCGCTCCATCGCGGAGATCGTCGCCCCGTCATTCGATGAGGTGACGGCGGCGGCACGATCCGGCCTGTTCGACACGATCGGTCACATCGATGGCGTGAAGCGTTGGCTCAACCCGTGGGTCAAGCCCGCCGAGCTCGCTGCCGCGCCCGAGCTGTACGAGCCCATCCTCCACGCACTCGTCGAGAGCGGCACCGCGCTGGAGGTCAACACCAGCGGCCTGCGCTACTCGGTCGGCGAGACGTTCCCGCCACCGGCGATCGTCGCGCGCTTCCATGAGCTGGGCGGCCGGGCCATCACCATCGGCTCCGACGCGCACGGTGCGAATCAGTTCGCGTGGGGGCTTGCGGACGGCTACGCCATCGCCAGCGCGGCGGGGTTCGAAGGTCTCACGTTCCGGCGTGGCGGCTCGCCGGTCCAGGTGGCGATCCCCAGAGGTGCTCGCAACGGCCTAACAACGCGCCCCGCCGTTCGTTATGACCCTTGACGACGCCGCGATCGAGCGGCTGGTGGACGAGGCCCGGACGGGTGACGCCTGGGCCTTCGGGCAACTCTTCGATCACTTCCACCTGCCGATCTATCGCTACATCGCCGGCCGCGTTCACAGCCCGGCGGACGCGGAGGACCTGACGCAGCTTGCCTTCGTCAAGGCCCTGGAAGCGCTCCCGCGGTACGAATCACGGGGCATCCCATTCGGGGCCTGGCTCTTTCGCCTGGCCAGAAACACCGTGATCGATTTCACCAGGACCAGGCACGAACACTCGGACCTTGACACCGCTCTGGGCCGGATCGCCATCGGTGCGGACCCCCAGGACGAGGCCCTGATCAGGGAACAGCTCGACGAAGTCGAGTTCGCTCTCACCACACTGACCGATGACCAACGAGAGGCCATCGCGCTCCGGTTCTTCGCAGGCCTGTCAGCCCGCGAGGCAGCCGAGGTGATGAACCGACAAGAGGGAACCATTCGCGGGCTCCAGTTCCGGGCGATCGCCGCCTTGAGGCGGAAGCTCGGGATCCATGGCCCGGACGCTCCGGCCGGCGAAGAGCCGGTCGAGCCACGAGATACCAGGTGAATGACGACGAACTGAACCAGGACGGGGATCGCGGAGACGAGGCACTCGCCCGACGCCTTGAGGCGTACGCGGCTGAGCGGCTGACGCCCGACTCCTCGGCGAGTACCCGGATGCGGGCGCAGGTCATGGCGGCCGCGCACCGCCAGGCCGCGCTGGCGCGCGCCTCAGGGGCCGGGTCCTCAGCGGCCGCCGCGGTGGCCGCCGCGACCTCGGCGGCCATTGTCGCGCCGACGCCTCTTCACCGCGGTCAACGGCGCCGTCTGGTCGGCGCCCTCCTGGCGGCATGCCTGACGGTCGGCCTGGTGGTGGGCTCGGCCTCGGCCTCGCAGGCCGGTGGGCCGCTCTACCCTGTGCGCATCTGGGCCGAAACCCTGACCCTGCCGTCGTCACCGTCCGAACGCGCCACGGCCGAAGTCCGCCGACTCGAGGCACGACTGGCCGAGGCGTCCGAGGCATCGGCTGCAGGCGACCAAGCCGCGGCCGATGCGGCTTTGGAGGCCTATGGCAACATCGTCGGGAGCGCGACCGCCGGCGCCAGCATGGACCTCGCGGCCGGTGCGATCCTGGAGTCGAGCGTCAAGCACAACATCACGGTCCTGACGACGCTCGCCGGCCGCGTCCCCGAGCCCGCTCGTGATGCGATCCAGCGGGCGATCCAGCGGGCGATCGAGCGGAGCGACGTGGCGGTCGACCGGATGCATGTCAACAACGGAAACCCGAACACGCCGACACCCGGCCCGGGGCCGGTCGCGACGCCGAAACCGGACAAGAACCCGGCACCGGACGCCACCCCCAAGCCGGACCGAACGCCGAAGCCGGCCGCGATGCCGGGTGCGGACAGGACACCCGGACCGGACAAGACACCGCCTGCCGGTGGCCAGCCGTCGGACAAGCCGAGCGGAGGGCCAGGCAGCGCGCCACCGGGCCAGAGCGGCGGCTGATCCACTGAACCACAGCGGCGGCTGGGTCGCCGGACAAGGCATCGAACCGGCTACGCTGCGACGATGCAGCCCGTCATGCGATTGGACGTCATCGGTGCCGGGCCCGCCTATACGGATCGGGTCGGCGCCACCGGGGCCGCGTACCTGGTACGCAGCGCGGACCACAGACTGCTCCTGGATCTGGGCCAGGGCTCCTTCTCGCGGCTGGCCTCGTTGGTGGATCCGGGCGATCTTTCGGCCGTGGTGATCAGCCACCTCCACCCGGACCACTTCATCGACCTCGT